>DAIMJK010000342.1:0-994 GCA_036722245.1 Lysobacterales bacterium | reverse complement strand
GGATTATGAGTCCTCTGCGCTAACCGTTGAGCTATAGGCCCGTGCGTGCACGCTGACGATTTTGCCTGATTCGGGACGGTCGTGCCGCCGGGAGGCTGTGATTCAGGCAACGAGCATGCGGGCAACGGCCAGTGGGCCGGCGAGCCGGGTCCGTTGTGGGTCACGCGGCGAACCAGCCCGCAAGCGACAAGTACGCATTCAGCGCTTGCCAAAGCCATCGACGCGTGACGGTTCCGAGTACAACTCGGGGTTCCGTTTTCGCGTCGAGGCAGCAACGGGGCGGCTGTACTTCCAGCCCCTGGGCCCTCGGCCCTCGCTCTCAACTCACTCCAGATCGAGGAACGACCGCATCTGCTCGGATCGACTCGGGTGGCGCAGCTTGCGCAGCGCCTTCGCTTCGATCTGCCGGATCCGCTCGCGGGTGACGTCGAACTGCTTGCCGACTTCTTCCAGCGTGTGATCGGTGTTCATGTCGATACCAAAGCGCATCCGCAGCACCTTCGCCTCGCGCGGGGTCAGGCCGGAGAGCACATCACGGACGGTCTCGGACAGGCCGCTGTCGGTGGCTTCCTCCAACGGTGACTGGATCGAGGTGTCCTCGATGAAGTCGCCCAGGTGGGAATCCTCGTCGTCGCCGATCGGGGTTTCCATGGAGATCGGCTCTTTCGCGATCTTCAGCACCTTGCGGATCTTGTCTTCCGGCATCTCCATCTTTTCGGCCAGTTCTTCAGGTGTGGGCTCGCGGCCCATTTCCTGCAGCATCTGGCGCGAGATGCGGTTGAGCTTGTTGATCGTCTCGATCATGTGCACCGGGATACGGATGGTGCGGGCCTGGTCGGCGATCGAACGGGTGATGGCCTGCCGGATCCACCAGGTGGCATAGGTCGAGAACTTGTAGCCACGGCGATACTCGAACTTGTCCACCGCCTTCATCAGGCCGATATTCCCTTCCTGAATCAGATCGAGGAACTGCAGGCCGCGATTGGTGTACTTC
>DAIMJK010000341.1:0-3504 GCA_036722245.1 Lysobacterales bacterium | reverse complement strand
CAGGGCCCAGGGCTCAGGGCCCAGCGAACCGGTGCTCTTCTGGGCCCTGGGCCCTGAATCCCGCCTCACGCTCCGAAATCACCGTTGCCTCTTCGGCAAGTACAGGTCGGTCACGGTCCCCTCATACACTTCGGCGGCAAAGTTGACGGTTTCCGACAAGGTCGGGTGGGGGTGGATGGTCAGGGCGATGTCGGCGGCGTCGCAGCCCATTTCGATCGCCAGCGCGATTTCGGCGATCAGGTCGCCGGCGTGCGGGCAGACCACGGCACCGCCGATGACGCGGTGGCTTTCCTCGTCGAACAGCAGCTTGGTGAAGCCCTCGGTGCGACCGATGCCGATCGCCCGGCCGCTGGCGGCGTGGGGGAATACCCCCTTGCCGTAGGCGATGCCGCGCGCCTTGGCCTCGCTCTCGGTCAGCCCGACCCAGGCGATTTCCGGGTCGGTGTAGGCCACCGAAGGTATTACCCGGGCCACGAATGAACTCTTCTGCCCGGCCGCCACTTCGGCGGCGACCTTGCCCTCGTGGGTCGCCTTGTGCGCCAGCATCGGCTGACCGACCACATCGCCGATGGCAAAGATGTGCGGTACGTTGGTGCGCATCTGTTCGTCGACGGCGATATAGCCGCGGTCACTGACCTGCACGCCGGCGGCCTGGGCATCGATCTTTCCGCCGTTGGGCGAGCGACCTACGGACACCAGCACGCGATCGAACTCGGCCTTGGCCGGTACGCCCTCGCCTTCGAATAAGGCCACCAGCGACTTCTTGCCCGCCTCGATCGCGGTGACCCTGGTCTTCAGATGAATGCCGGCGTAGCGCTTGCCGATGCGCTTTTCCAGGGGCTTGACGACATCCTTGTCGGCGCCGGGCATCAGTTGGTCGAGCAACTCGACCACGGTGATCTGGCTGCCCAGCGCGGCATAGACCTGCGCCATCTCCAGCCCGATGATGCCGCCCCCGACGACCAGCATGCGCTTGGGCACCTCGGCCAGTTCGAGCGCGTCGGTCGAATCCATCACCCGCTTGTCGTCCCAAGGAAAGCCGGGCAGCTTCACCGCCTGCGAACCGACCGCGATGATTGCCTGCTCGAAGCCGATGCGCTGCTTGCCATCGTCGCCGGCCACTTCCACCGTATGCGGATCGAGGAAGCGCCCGTTGCCATGGACGGTGCGGATCTTGCGTTGTTTGGCCATACCGGCCAGACCGCCGTTGAGCTGGCCCACGACCTTGGACTTGAAGCCGCGCAGCTTGTCCAGATCGATCTTCGGCTTGCCAAAATCGATGCCGATGTCGCCGAAATGAGCCGCCTCGTCGATGACCTCGGCCGCATGCAGCAGGGCCTTGGAGGGAATGCAGCCGACATTCAGGCAGACCCCGCCGAGGACCGGATAGCGCTCGACCAGGACCACATCCAGCCCCAGATCAGCGGCGCGGAAGGCTGCCGTATAGCCGCCAGGGCCGGCGCCGAGCACGAGCAGCTGGCAGCGCAGATCGACGTCGCCGGAGCGGACCTCGTCGCGCTTCGCTGCCGGCGCCGCCAGCGCGCTGTCCTGCGCCGGGGCAGAGCTGGCCTTGGCGGACTTGTCCGAGCCGTCGGAGTCGGACTGTGCGGATGGCGCCTTCGCGTCCGCCACGGTCTCGATCTCGGCCACCACCGCGCCTTCGCCGATGTTGTCGCCCACTTTCACCCGCAGCGCCAGCACCTTGCCGGCCACGGTCGATGGCACTTCCATCGTCGCCTTGTCCGATTCCAGACTGACCAGCCCCTGATCGATCTCAACCCGGTCCCCCGGCTGCACCAGCAACTCGATCACCGGCACGTCCGAGTAGTCACCGATATTCGGGACCTTGACCTCAACCTTGCTCATGCCTGCCCTCCACTGTCGATTCTGGCTTCGCGACCCTGCAACGCCCAAGCTGGCGTTGGTACCTAAAGCAGCAGTCGCCGCACATCCGCCAGCAGCTGCGCCAGATAGCTCGCGAAGCGCGCCGCCTCGGCGCCATCGATGACCCGATGGTCGTAGCTCAGCGACAGCGGCAGCATCAATCTGGGCTCGAAGGCACTACCGTTCCAGATCGGCTTCAGGGAGGCCTTGCAAACACCCAGGATCGCCACTTCGGGCGCATTGATGATCGGAGTGAAGGAAGTGCCACCGATGCCGCCGAGCGAGGAGATCGACATGCTGCCGCCCTGCATCTCGTCCGGTTTGAGCTTCTTGTCACGGGCCCGGCCGCTGACCTCGCCCAGCTCGCGCGCCAGTTCGAGCAGGCTCTTGCGATCGCAGTCGCGCAGCACCGGCACCACCAGACCATCGGGCGTATCGACCGCGATGCCGACGTGGAAATATTGCTTGAGTACCAGGTTCTCGGCGGTCTCGTCGAGCGAGGCGTTGAAGCTGGGGAAGCGCTGCAGCGCCTTGACCACCGCCTTGATCAGGAACACCAGCGGGGTAACCTTCAAGTCCTTCTGCTCGCTGCCGACCTGCTTGCGGAAGGCCTCCATCTCGGTGATGTCGGCTTCCTCCTGATGGGTGACGTGCGGAATCATCGCCCAGTTGCGAGCCAGGTTTGCGCCAGAAATCTTCTTGATCCGGCTCAGCGGTCTTGTTTCGACACTACCGAACTTGCTGAAATCCACCTTCGGCCAGGGCAGCAGCTGCAAGCCGCTGCTCGCCGCCGATCTGGCCGCGCTTGCAGGCTGGGCCAGCGAGGATTTGACAAAGCTGTTCACGTCTTCGCGGGTGATGCGCTGTTTGCGACCGCTACCGCTGAGCCGGCTCAGGTCGACGCCGAGTTCGCGTGCATAGCGGCGGACGCCGGGCGATGCATGGGGCGGTGTGGCGTTGTCGCCAGACGACGCGCTGGAAGTGGCCGAGGCCGGCGCGCTGGACGGCGCAGAACGATCCGCCTTTGGCGTGTCCGCTGCAGCGCGGTCGTCGGCGGTTTTGTCCGACGCGGGCCTGGCCGGCTCGTCCTTGTCCGCGGATTTGCCGTCGCTTGCCGACGCTTGTTCCGAGGGCTTCGCGTTGGCCACCTTCGCCGCATCCTCGTCGGCTGCCTGCGATTGCGCACCGTCGTCTGCCTCGATCATTGCGACCACGGTGCCCTCGGCCACCTCGTCGCCGACCTTGACCTTCACTTCCCGCACGGTGCCGGCAAACGGTGCCGGGACTTCCATCGTCGCCTTGTCCGACTCCAGCGTCAGCAGCCCCTGGTCGAGACTCACCCGGTCGCCCACCGCGACCAGTACCTCGATCACCGGCACGCCCTTGTAGTCACCGATATCCGGTACTTTTGCCTCGCGTATGTCTGCCACCGGGCCTCCCGCTCCTGTGCCTGCGCAAGACGGCGATTGTGGCCGACCCGGGCGCAAAGGGCCAGCGCAGCGAGGAGCAGGGCTGAGGGCTGAGGGTCAGAAGAGCAGGGCTCAGGGCTCAGGGCCCAGGGCCCAGAAGAGCCGCGGCCATGCGTCTTTGCACTTGCTCTTACGTAAAACGTAAAACGTA
>DAIMJK010000340.1:0-3543 GCA_036722245.1 Lysobacterales bacterium | reverse complement strand
GCCAGAGCCAGACCAGCAGGATCACGCTGATGACTGAGGCTGCGGTCAGGAAGAAGATGGTTTGCCAGCCGTCGGCGGAATGGAACAGGCTGAAGGCGCCGCCGCGGTTGTAGACCAGCGTCCAGTTCAAGCCAGGGAACACCGGCACCGGGTCGGCATAGCGCAAGGCAGCCAGCGCCCAGGCCTTGGTCCATTGATCGGCGATGACGACAAGGGCGCTGATCAGCAGGAGCCGCAGATTGGCGAGGCCGCCAGCCTCTGGTGGGGGAGTCATTCGCGGGCTCCGATTTCGAGGCACCATGAGCCGAGGGCCCAGGGCTCAGGGCCCAGGGCCCAGTACAAGCGGCGGCTCGTCCGACCTTGGCTCTGATTTCTGTTAGCCCTAAGCCCCCCGCTCCAGTCGGACGGGGCTGTGCTCTTGCTCCCTGGGCCCTGGGCACTGAGCCCTGGGCCCTCGCTCCCTGGGCCCTGGGCCCTGAGCCCTGGGCCCTCGCTTACTGGGCCCTGGGCCCTGAGCCCTGGGCCCTCGCTTGCTGGGCCCTGGGCCCTGGGCCCTGGGCCCTTGCTCCCTGACCCCAAAAGTCTCATCCCTCTACTCAGCGACCTAGAACCACTCACGCCGCTCGCCCTCCCCGTCCACATTCTCCACACACCGGCCACACAGTTCCGGGTGCTCGGCGTGCTGGCCGACATCCGGACGGCGGTGCCAGCAGCGCACGCACTTGGGATCGTCCGAGCGCATGGCTTCCACTGCCACGGTGCCAATACCGTCGATCTCGAAACGCTGTCCCGGCGCGTCGTCGCGTATCGGTGCCAGCTGCAAGGCGCTGACGATGAATGGGAAGCGCAGTTCGTCGCCGAAGGTAGCGAGGCGGCCAATCAGCTGCTCCGGCAGATACAACGTCACTGCCGCATCAAGACTCGATCCAATGACCTTGCTGACCTGGCGCATCGGCTCGAGGACCTGGGCGACTGCTTCGCGCAGCTTGCGCAGGTCCTCGACCAGGGTGGCGGCAAGCGGTGCATCGGCTGGCAGTGGCACCAGGCCTTCGTACCAGGTCTGGTACAACACGCTGGGCGTGCGCTCGCCCGGCATGTGGGACCAGATTTCCTCGGCGGTGAAGGAGAGGATTGGGGCCATCTGCCGCACCAGCGCCTCGAGCACGTGATACATCGCGCTCTGGCCGGAGCGGCGGGCAATCGAATCGGCGCGCAGCGTGTACATCCGGTCCTTCAGCACGTCCAGGTAGAAGGCGCCCAGATCGACGCTGCAGAACTGGTGCAGATCCTGGTAGATCTGGTGGAACTGGTAGTCCTCAAAGGCGCGTTCGACCCGCTGCTGCAATCCATGCGCGCGATCAAGCACCCAGCGGTCCAGCGGCAGCAACTGCTCGGTGGGCAGCAGATCGCGCGCCGGATCGAAGCCGTCCAGATTGGCGAGCAGATAGCGGCAGGTGTTGCGGATGCGGCGATAGGAATCGGCGACCCGCTTGAGGATCTCGTCCGACACGCTCATCTCGTTGCGGTAGTCGGTGGCCGACACCCACAGGCGCAGGATGTCGGCGCCGAGCGCGTTCATGACCTGCTGCGGCGCGACCACGTTGCCGAGCGACTTGCTCATCTTGCGGCCCTGCGCATCGACCGCGAAGCCGTGGGTCAGGACCTGCTTGTACGGCGCGGCCTGGCGCATCGCCACGCCAGTCAGCAGCGCCGACTGGAACCAGCCGCGGTGCTGGTCCGAACCCTCCAGATACAGATCGGCCGGCACGCCCAGTTCCTCGTCGCGCTCGAGCACGCAGGCATGGGTCACGCCCGAATCGAACCAGACATCGAGGATGTCCGGCACCTTGTCGTACTGCTCGGCCTGAGCGCCGAGCAGTTCGGCCGGATCGAGCTGGTACCAGACGTCCGCCCCGCCCTGCTCGACCCGGTCGGCGACCCGGCGCATCATGGCCGCGCTGTCCGGGTGTGGCTCGCCGGTGTGCTTGTCGATGAACAGCGCGATCGGCACGCCCCAGGTCCGCTGGCGCGAGATGCACCAGTCGGGACGGTTGTCGATCATGCCGCGGATGCGCGCCTCGCCCCAGTTCGGCACCCAGCGCACCGTGTCGATCGCGGCCAGCGCATCGGCACGCAGATTGGCCGCGTCCATGCTGATGAACCATTGCGGCGTGGCGCGAAAGGCGACCGGTGTCTTGTGCCGCCAGCAGTGCGGATAGCTGTGCTCGAAGGGCGCGTGCGCGAGCAGTACATGCCGCTCGCGCAGCAACTCGATCACCGTGTCGTTCGCTTTCCAGATGTGCATGCCCTCGACGAAGCCGGTACCGGGCACGAAGCAGCCATTGCCGGCGACCGGATTGAGCACATCCAGGCCGTAGCGCTGGCCGACCTCGAAGTCCTCCTGACCATGGCCGGGCGCGGTGTGGACGGCGCCGGTACCAACGTCGAGTGTGACGTGTACACCGAGGATCACCGGCGAGGGCCGGTCGTAGAAGGGATGCTGCAGCTGCAGATGCTCCAGTGCCGCACCGGTCACGGTCGCCAGTACCGGCGCGTCAGGCTGGCCATAGCGCGCCAGCACCGACTCGCGCAGGCCCTCGGCGACGATCAGGCGCAGCGGCGTACCACCCGGATCGACCGCGTCGACTACCGCGTACTCGAGCTCGGCGTTCAACGCCACCGCCAGATTGGCCGGCAGCGTCCATGGCGTGGTGGTCCAGATCGGGATGGCGTAGCGCGCGTCGGCCTCTTTGGCCAGTCCCAGACGCTGCGCGGCATCGGCCGGGTCGGCCGCCAGAAAGGCCACATCGACCGCCGGCGAGGTCTTGTCCATGTACTCGATCTCGGCCTCGGCCAGTGCCGAGCCACAGTCGAAACACCAGTGCACCGGCTTGGAGCCGCGGCGCAGATGGCCGTTCTCGATGATCCGCGCCAGCGCCCGCAGCATGTCGGCTTCATAGCGAAAATCCATCGTCCGATACGGTTTTTCCCAAGCGCCGAGCACGCCCAGGCGCTTGAAGTCGCGCCGCTGGGCATCGATCTGCTTGCCGGCGTAGTCGCGACAGGCCTGCCTGAACGCAACCGCGTCGACCTTGACCCCGACCTTGCCGATCTGCTTTTCGACCTGCAACTCGATCGGCAGGCCGTGGCAGTCCCAGCCGGGCACGTAGGGCGCGTCAAAACCGGCCAGCAGGCGTGACTTGACCACGATGTCCTTCAGGATCTTGTTCACCGCATGGCCGATATGAATCTCCCCGTTGGCATACGGCGGACCGTCGTGCAGCACGAAGCGCGGCCGGCCGGCGGTATGCGCGCGCAGCTGGCGATACAGATCGCTGGCTTCCCATTGCGCCAGCGCATCGGGCTCACGCCGAGGCAGATCGGCCTTCATCGCGAAATCGGTCTTGGGCAGACGGATCGTCGCCTTGTAGTCCCGCTTGTCCGGGCCGGGCTGGTCGCGCTCTGTGCTCATCGGTGGCTCCTTGCCATGTCCAGGTGATGCCGAGCCTCGCTCGCATCCTTTGCAATCTGCGCCTTCAGCGC
>DAIMJK010000339.1:0-3569 GCA_036722245.1 Lysobacterales bacterium | reverse complement strand
CCCGGGCTGTAGGCCACCGGCACCAGCAGCACCAGCGCGCTGCAGCGATCGAGGTGCCGCAGACAGAACTGCATCGCCGACGGCGCCCCGGCCGACGCGCCAAACACCGCCGCGCTGTGGATGCCGAGCGTATCGAGCAGACAGGCATGCGCGTCGGCCTGCGCCTGCGCTGAGGCGTCGGCCGGCATCGGCGTGCGCAGATAACCAAAACGCGACATCGCAATCACCTGATGACCGGTTTGTGCCAGGTGACGCGCAAAGGATTCGACCTGATGGTAGCCGCCGCCCGAGCCATGAATCGCCAGCACCGCCGGTCCGTTACCACTGAGCCGATACTCGATCGGTCCGCACGCCGTATCAGCCACTTCGCTACCTGCAAGCAGCCGCTCGCGCATCGCTGCCAGATCGCTGCGGTACTTTGCGTAGGCGACCAGCCATAGCACGAGCAGGCTCAGCAACAGCAGGATCAGCAGCCGTTTCATCCGATCAAGTATGCAAGGCAACAGCAGGTTGGACTTGACGCTGGTCAAGCGAGTTTGGTGGGCGACCGGGCGAGTGAGCTCATTTGATGTGCCTGCTTGGCCCGAAAGACTTGCGAAGCCGACGCGTGCCATTCAACCTATCGGCATGAATTCACTCCTTGATGTTTTCGGCCCCGCACATCGCGCTGCGGACATCAGCGCCGCCTTGGACGCACTGGCGGTTGAGGCCGAGACCGAGCGCGGCGCCGTGTTCACTCGCCCGGAGGTGGCGGCAGCAATCCTGGATCTGGCTGGTTACACCTCGGATCGCAGTCTGCACCGAATGCGGCTGTTGGAACCCTCCTTCGGAAAGGGCGATTTCCTGTTGCTGGCGGTCGACCGACTGCTGGACAGTTGGCGCCGAGAAGGGGGCAACCCTGATTCTGCCGTGGCATGCCTGGGGGACGCAGTCAGGGCGGTCGAACTGCACCGGGAGAGTGTTGATGCCGTAAGCAAAGGGTTGCGATTGCGCCTGTCCGCCGCCGGCATGACTGAGGAAGTCGCAGCCGCCTTGTGCGCGCGCTGGCTGGTCCACGACGATTTTCTGCTCACGTACTTGCCGGGCGAGTTCGATGTGGTCGTGGGCAACCCCCCGTATGTGCGGCAGGAGCGCATTCCGGCTGCACTGTTGGCAGAGTACCGGAATCGCTTTCGTACACTTTTCGATAGAGCCGATTTGTACGTGCCGTTCTACGAACGTGCGCTGGATTTACTCGGTGCAGGAGGGCGGCTGGGATTCATCTGCGCCAATCGGTGGATCAAGAATCGCTATGGCGGTCCGCTGCGAGCCAAGATTGGCGATGGTTTCGCATTGCTACACTATGTCGACATGGAGGGCGGTGATGCCTTCCAGAGCGAGGTCATCGCCTATCCAGCCATTACCGTGATCGAGCGGCCACAGGCCTCAGGCGGTATTCGCGCACCGACCCGGGTGACCAAAGGTGTCGAGTTGCAGCGGTCTGGGCTGGCCAATGCGGTGCAGGCGCTGCTGGACTCGTCGCCGCAGCATAGTATCGAAGAGATCGCGCTCGATAGTGGCGGAGGCGATGGACCTTGGCTGCTCGATGATCTGCCCAGGCTGCGACTACTGCGTCGGCTGGAACTGTCATTCCCACTGCTTGAGGACGCTGGGTGCAAGGTGGGCATCGGCGTGGCCACTGGTTGTGATCGGGTGTACATCGATGATCTGGAGAACCTGCCGGTCGAGGCTGAACGAAAGCTCCCGCTGGTCATGGCACGCGATTTGATCCAAGGCAGGATCAGCTGGAAGGGCAAGGGTGTGCTCAATCCTTTCGAGCCTGACGGCTCGCTGGCCGATCTGGACCGCTATCCGCGATTTGCTGCCTATCTCTACCGGCACTACGACGCCGTCGCCGGCAGGCATGTGGCGAAACGCAGTGGCGAAGGGTGGTACCGCACCATCGATCGGATCTACCCGGAACTGGTCAGCGTGCCTAAGCTGCTGGTCCCCGACATCAAGGGCGAAGCCGTCTTTGTCATTGATGAAGGCCACTACTACCCGCACCACAACCTGTATTTCATCACCTCTCGCGATTGGGATCTGCGAGCCTTGCGGAGTGTATTGCGCTCGTCGCTGAGCGTGATGATCGTCGCGACCTACTGCACGCGAATGGCAGGTGGGTTTCTGCGGTTCCAGGCGCAGTATCTGCGTCGTCTACGGCTACCGCACTGGAATGACGTTCCAATGGAGACGCGCGAGCGCCTGATCTCGGTTGCAAACAGCACCTGTTCGACCACGCTGGACGAACCCGTATTCAAGCTCTTTGGCCTCAGCGATACCGACGGTTTGCTGGTGCGACGAATCGCCACCCAAGCCCAGGTAACGAACCGAGGCGACGGAGGGCCTTTGTTGTGAGGCTGGAATTACTGCCGTCGGGTTTCGAGTCTCGTTTGGGCGATGCCGTCGAACGATTCTGGCTGTCGCGCAGCTCAGCCGTCGTCCTACGTAGCCAAGGTGGAACGCGCGACGCAGTCGTTGGTGGTCAGAACATGAATGGTTTCGTCGACCTGGTTCGCGATGTGGCGTGCCATTGCGGGTTGCCGGAGGACAGTGTTCATTCCAAAGGGCCGCGCGTTGTGTTGCCGGGATTTTTCCGGGCGACCAAGAACTGGGACGTCTTGGTCATACACAAAAGGCGACTTTTGGCCGTGTTCGAGTTCAAGTCACAGGTGGGCTCATTTGGCAACAATCTGAACAATCGCAGCGAGGAGGTCATCGGTTCGGCGGCCGACTTGTGGGTTGCTCACCACCACCGAGCGTTCAGCGACGGTCCCCGCGGCGATCAACATCGTGTGGCCGAACCTCCAGCGTATGAGACGCCGACAAGCTTGTTGAATCCCGAACTCATCAGTGATCCTCGTCCACCCTTCCTCGGATGGCTGATGCTGCTCGAGGACTGCCCCGCATCACGTGCGCCGGTCGCTGTGCGCGAGCCCCATTTCAAGGTGTTCGAGGAGTTTCGCAACGCCTCCTAGCCACGCGTTACCAGATACTTTGCGAGCGGCTGGTGGAGCGGCAACTCTATGCCGCTGCTGCCCTTGCATTGACGCCACGCGACAGCCGAGAGCACGCCGCACTGTCTGATGCGACGAGTCTGCATAGTCTGTTCAGTGATTTCGCTGGCCGGATGTTGGCGGCGGCGAACTGACGAAACGGTTTGGGTCGCGCCACTCAGCACGGCCCCACCGACGCCGCCGAGCCGACCGCTTCCAGCAGCCAGTTGAGCAGCTCGGTCACGAGGCGAGCGCGGTTGGCGATGATGTCCAGCAGCAGCGCGAACACCAGACCCAGGTAGACCGCGTAGGTCCAGCCCAGGTAGTCGCTGTAGACGATGGTCAGCAGCCAGTTCTGCTCGAACACATAGCACCAGCCGCAGATCAGGCTGGCGGCGGTCAGCAGCACCGCGGGCAACAGCAGGTGGACCGCCGCGCTCGAGCGCCAGGCGGCGCAGACCAGCAGGAGGGCGAACACGAAGGCGTTGGAGGCGGCGAAGATCCGCAGGTCGCGCTTGAGCTCGGTGGTCACCT
>DAIMJK010000338.1:0-3617 GCA_036722245.1 Lysobacterales bacterium | reverse complement strand
GGCCGCGCCGGCGAACGCTACGGCGAAACGGTCAAGCGCAACAGTGCGCGCACCGGCCGACTGCTGGTCGTCTACGCGCTGCTGCTGGGTTTGTGCCTGATCGCCTTTCGCGCCGTGCCGGGCGGATTCATCCCGACCCAGGACAAGCAGTACCTGTTCGCCGCGGTGCTGATGCCCGAGGGCGCCTCGATCGACCGCACCGAGGAAACCATCAAGCAGATGAGCGAGATGGCGCTGCAGACCCCCGGCGTGGTCAGCGCGGTCGCCTTTCCCGGTCTGAACGCGCTGCAGTTCAGCAACACGCCGAACATGGGCACGATCTTCTTCGGGCTGGAGTCCTTCGACACCCGCGAGGAACTGGCGGCCGATATCGCGATTGCTCTGAGCGGGCAGTTCAGCCAGATCAAGGAGGGTCTGGGCTTCGCCTTCATGCCGCCGGCGGTGCTCGGCCTGGGCAACGCGGCGGGCTTCGAGATGTACATCCAGGATCGCGCCGGTCTGGGCTTCGGCGAGCTCAACAACCAGTTGCAGGCGCTGCAGGGACGGCTGCGCGAGACGCCCGGCATCGACCCGTATTCGGTCATCAGTGCAAACCAGTCGAACGTTCCGAAGATCGAGGCCCACGTCGACCGCACCAAGGCCAAGGAGCAGGGACTGGACTTGGGCGAGGTGTTCCAGACGCTGCAGATCTATCTCGGTTCGGCCTACATCAACGACATGAATCTGTTTGGTCGCACCTACAGCGTCTACGCCCAGGCCGATGCCCCGTTCCGTGACGAGATCGCCGACATCACCGCGTTGAAGGCGCGCAATGGCGATGGCCAGATGGTGCCGATCGGCAGTGTGGTGGCGCTGAAGGAGACCTTCGGCCCCGATCCGGTGCTGCGCTACAACGGCTATCCGGCCGCCGACCTGTCCGCCGGCGCCGATACCTCGCAGATGTCCGGCAACGAGGTGATTGAACTGGCGGCTCGTCTGGCCGGCGAGATGCTGCCGGCCGGGATGAGCTTTGAATGGAGCGGGCTGACCTATCAGCAACTGGCCCAGGGCAAGCTGTCGCTGCTGGTGTTTCCGCTGTGCGTGCTGCTGGTATTCCTGGTGCTGGCCGCGCTGTACGAGAGCTGGAGTCTGCCGCTGGCGGTGATCCTGATCGTGCCGATGGCGTTGCTGGCGGCGGTCGGCGGGATCTGGCTGGTCAACTTCATGCATGGGCTGTCGTTGGCGATCTGGCCGCCGACCGGACCGCCGACTTTTCTGGACAACAACATATTCACCCAGATCGGTTTCGTGGTGCTGATGGGGCTGGCCTGCAAGAACGCGATCCTGATCGTCGAGTTCGCCCGCGATCTGGAGCGTCAGGGCCGCAGCATCACCGAGGCGGCGATCGAAGCCTCGCACCTGCGGTTGCGGCCCATCCTGATGACCAGCTTCGCCTTCATCATGGGCGTGGTGCCACTGGTCTTCGCCAGCGGTGCCGGCGCCGAGATCCGCCACGTCATGGGCGTGACGGTGTTCTGCGGCATGCTCGGGGTGACCGCGTTCGGCTTGTATCTGACCCCGGTGTTCTATGTCGTCGTCAGGCGCATGGTGGAACGGCGGATGGAACGGGAGTTGGAACGGCAGGCCGCGGGAGTTGCGACATGAATAGCGAACGGTCCATTGACGGCACTGGCACGGATGGAGCAGGGCCCAGGGCTCAGGGCCCAGGGCCCAGTGGGCTTGCGCCGAACTCCGCTCTTCTGGGTTCTGGGCCCCAAAGAGCCGGGCCCGGAAGTGCAGCTGGCGGAGCGGGCTTCCTGGGCCCTGGGCCCTGTGCCCTGGGCCCTCAAACCCGCAGCGACGCGCTGTTGCGCAAACTCGCCCTGATACTGCTGACCGCCAGCGTGTCCGCCTGCACCGTCGGCCCCAACCACGTCCGGCCGGATCCGCCAGTGACTGTAGCGTTCGATCAGGCCGTTGCCGCCCAGATCGAGGCGATGCCGCAGCCAGGCAGTCTGTGGGCGGCGATCGGGGATCCGGATCTGGATGCCTTGTTGGAGCGGGCGCGGCGGGAAAATCGGGATCTGGCGGTGGCGCTGGCGCGACTGAACGAGACCCGTGCGATCACCGGCTTGTCCGTCTACAGCCTGTTTCCGACCGTGACTGCTGCGAGCGACGCCGAGCGCAACAAGCCGTCGGCGCGCGATCCGAACTTGCCCCCGGACGTGGCGCAAACCAACGACAGCTATCGGCTGGGCTTCGATGCGATCTGGGAGATCGACCTGTTCGGCAGTCTCAAGCGCCAGAGCGAGGCGGTCTATCGCGATGCCGACGCAGCCGAGGCAGCGCTTGCCGATGTGCTGCGCAGTGTCGAGGCGGAAGTCGCGCAAGCCTACCTGAGCTGGCGCGGCACCCAGCAGCGGCTGAGCTTCCGCCGCCGCAACGTGGCCAATCTGGAAGAGAACGTCGCGCTGCTCGAAGCGATGCTCGATGCCGGTCGTGGCACCGAGCTGGATGTGGCGAGGCAACGCGCGCTGGGTCTGTCGGTGGCCGCCCAGCTGCCCCGGCTGGAGGCCGAACTGGTCCGCCATGAGCAACGCCTGGCCGTGCTGACCGCGCAACCGGTGGCCGAACTGCGCGCCGCTCTGGCACCCAGCCGCGAGATCGCAGCGCTGCCTGAACTGGTCGCGGTCGGCGCCCCTGAAGACTGGCTGCGACGGCGGCCGGACATTCGCCGCAGCGAGCAGCAACTGGCTGCGGCGACCGCGCGGATCGGCGTGGAGATGGCCGAGTTCTATCCCAAGCTGAACCTGCTCGGCAGCTTCGGCTGGACCAGCGCGCGCGCCGGCGACCTGTTCGAAGGCAACGCCGAGCGCTGGCGCGTCGGTCCGGCATTGAGCTGGAGTTTTCTGGATTACGGCCGGGTCAGGCAGCGCGTGCTGGCCGCCGAGGCCCGCGCCGAAGGTGCCTTGGCGGCCTTCGAGCAGACCGTGCTGCGTGCGCTGGAGGAAACCGACAATGCCCTGGCCGGCTACCGCAGCGCGCAAGAGTCGGCAGCGCTGCTGGCGCAGGCCGAGGCACAGGCAGGCGAGGCGCTGCGACTGGCCAGGCTGCGTGGCGAGGTGGGTGCCGGCAGCGAACTGGACGTACTCGACGCCGAACGCAGCTGGCTGGACCTGCAGGACCAGCACCTGCGCGCCCGCATCGACCGTTCCACCGCACTGGTGGCCTTGTACAAGGCGGTGGCAGGCGACTTCGTGCGCGAACGGGACGCGGGATTGGTACTCAATTGAGGCCGCGGCTCTGCTATGGAGTGCGGTAGCTTGCTACCGCTCTGCTCTTGGCAGCTTGCTGCCGTTTTTCGCACTGCGCCGTTGTCCTATTGATAGACGCGAGGGACCGGGCCTACGAGAGCGGCGTGGTTGGAGGACGTCGTAGCGCGGTCCCGGCGCGCGTGCTGCCGCGATTCTCGCCCCGCATGAGTTCGCGCCGGCGTCCGCGTCTAGCTCCCAGCATCCTCGCCACGATAGCCCGCACCGGTGGAAGGTGTGGCGGAAATTGCAGTCGCGTCATGGCTGTACTCGGGCAAAAATCGTGGTTTGGCGGGCGCGAGGAACCGGCCTACGGGAGCGGCGATC
>DAIMJK010000337.1:0-3646 GCA_036722245.1 Lysobacterales bacterium | reverse complement strand
CGGCCGGCTGAGCATAGGCGAAGCCGAGTTGCTGCGCACCCTCTGCGCCAGTCTGCACATGCCACTGCCGGCGATGCTCGGGCACGCGGTCAACTAGCCTACCGCCCGCTTGATGGGAGGTTTGACAAGCCAGAGCATTTTCAACACAAAGGAAAGCAGAGCCAAGCTGATCAAGAGATCCATTCGATGATGAGTCGACTCGCGCCAAGCCGATTCCGCTTGTCGGGAATCAAGCTCTTCCTTCGTGTCCTTCGTGTCCTTTGTGGTCAATCAGATTTTGATCTCATTTCCGAACTAGCCCGCCCCCGGCGCTGGTGCTCTTCACTGGAACTGGAACTGGCGACTGGAACTGTCCTACTCGATCCGGCACGCCTCCGCAAAATCCAGCCGCGGGTTACGCGGGTGCAGGCGGCTGGGATCGCCGTGGCCGAGGTTGACCAGGAAGTTGCTCTTCCATGGTGTACCGGCGAAGAAGGCCTCGTCCAGCTTGGCGTTGTCGAAGCCGCTCATCGGGCCGCAGTCCAGTCCCAGCGCGCGCGCAGCGAGGATCAGATAGGCGCCCTGGAGGGTGCCGTTGCGGAAGCCGCCCCAGAGGATCGCCTCTGGCTTGCCAGCGAACCAGCTGCGGGCGTCGGTCTGCGGGTACAGCTTGGGCATGTACTCGTAAAACTCGAAATCGGTTGCCACGATCGCGGTCACTGGCGCAGCCATCGTCTTGGCCACATTGCCTTCGTCCAGAGCCGGCTTGAGTCTCGCCTTGGCCTCGGCGCTGCGGACGAAAACGAACCGTGCCGGTGAGCAATTGCCGCTGGTCGGGGCCATTCGCAATAGCTCGTAGAGCCGCTGCAAGGTATCGTCTGCAACGGGCTCGTCGCGCCAGTAACTGTAGGTGCGGGCGTCGTTGAACAACAGGTCCAGCGCAGTTTGCTCGAGGGCCATCGGAGTCTCCTTGAAATGACGAAGTGCTTGCATCTTAGCCGGCTGACGCGAAACGCGTGTGTCGATCGCGCTTCCGAGGATCGGAGGCCAGCGGCTTGAAGGCCTGGCTGTTGACCGACGGCGCGGCCGGCAATCTGCGCCAGGCCGAGACCCTCGCCGGCTGGCTGGGTGCCGAAGCAACCCGGATCGATGTGCGCCTGCGGCTGCCGTGGCGCTGGCTGGCGCCGGCCTACGCACGTGCACCACTCACGGCCGTCGAGCCCTCGTTGCGGCCGCCGTGGCCAGATCTGGCGATCGGCTGCGGCCGTCGCGGCGGCGCTGCTCTGGATGCCTTGCCTGGGCGCGATCAGGGCGGTCCGCTGCGGGTGCAGATCCTCGATCCGCGCTGCCCGCCGGAACGTTTCGACGCGGTCATCGTGCCCGAGCATGACCGCCTGCGCGGGCCCAATGTGCTGACCCTGACCGGCAGTCTCAACGGCATCGACGAAGCATGGCTGGCGAGCCGACGCGGAGCAGCCGTTGCGCCGCTGGACTGCCCAAGTCCGCGGACGCTGCTGTTGGTCGGCGGACCTCGTCGCGGCACCGGCTTTGGCCAGACCGAGCTGGCCGACGCCCTGCGCACCCTGCAGCACTGGCAGGCCCGCGACGGCGGTTGCCTGTGGATCGCCCTGTCGCGACGCACCCCGCAGTCCTGGCGCAAGCGGATCGCCAGCTTCCTGCCGCGCCTGGGCAGCCACCGGCTATGGCGCGACGAAGGCGACGGTCCCAACCCTTACCCGCAATGGTTGGCCAGTGCCGACCGTATCGTTGTCACGCCCGACTCGGTCAACATGCTCAGCGAAGCCTGCGCCACCGGCACGCCGGTACTGACCCACGCCCCGCGCGGCGTGCGTGGCCGACTCGGCGAGTTGCACCGCGCCCTGCGCGACAGCGGCCGCCTGCGCCCCCTGAAGTTGACCTGGCAGACATGGAGCTATCCGCCGCTGCGCGAAGGGCCAGCGCTGCTGGCCGCCTTGCGCGAGTTGCTGGGGCCAGGACTGAGGGCTGACGGGTCGGAAGAGCAGGATCCAGCGCTCAGGGCCCGAAAGCGCCGGGATCGCGCGTAGGATGTCGGTGAGCAGCCAGGCCTTGCTTTGGTCACAGCCTGTCGGCCGCCTGATTCAGCCGCTCCAGCAACTCGTCGAGTTGCTCGCGGTCAGTCTGGCTCAGAGCTTCCAGCAAACGTCGCTCCAACGCGAGTGCGGCGGGGACGACTTGGGCGTAGACGGCTCGACCGGCCGGGCTGAGGCGAAGCAGGCTGCGGCGGCGGTCGCCGCCGTCGGTCTCGCGCAGCACGCGGCCCGAGCGCACCAGTCGGTCCACGGCACGGCTTACCGCGACCTTGTCCATTGCCGTGCGCTCGACCACCTCGCTGGCGCTCAGTCCCGGCGACGGCCCGATCACCGCCAGCACTCGCCATTCGGTCATGCCCAGCTGGAAGCGTTCGGCGTACTCCCGCGCGATCGCGGCGCTGATCCGGTTCGACAGCACGCTCAGCCGATACGGCAGGAAGTGCTCCAGATCGAGTGTGGTCGGCTGCAAGGGCGGTCCTGCGCGAGGCGTGGGAAGCGGGGAAGATGCCACACTTCAGGGGTGAGGGCTGAGGGCTGCTTGAGGGCACAGGGCCCAGGGCCCAGGGCCCAGGACAGTTCCGAACTCCGGCGGAACCCCCAATCCGTCAGTATCAAGCAGCGATGTGGCCGATCGGTTGAATCCGCGCAATCTGCTCGCCGCCGGCGTCTTCGGCGCATTGCAGGTCGTAGGTGGCTTGCAGGTTCATCCAGAAGCGTTCCGACGTGTTGAACGAGCGCGCGAAGCGTAGCGCCGTGTCGGCGCTGATGCCGCGACGCTCTCGCACGATGTCATTGACCCGGCTCGGCGTGACCTCGATCGCCCGCGCGACGGCGTTGCTCGAAAGCTCAAGTGGCTCCATGAACTCCGCTCGCAGGATCTCACCGGGATGGATCGGGGGAAGTTTCCTGACCATGTGTGCTCCTCAGTGATAGTCGACAATCTCAACGCGAGTCGGTCCGTCGGATGTCCAAACAAAACATACGCGAAACTGATCGTTGATCCGAATGCTGTACTGGCCCTTCCTGTCACCCTTGAGCGCTTCCAGGCGATTCCCGGGCGGGTTCACTAGGTGGCCTGGCGCTTTTGCGCCCTGCTCTTCTGGGCCCTGGGCCCTGAGCCCTGGTCCCTGCTCTCCTGGCCCCTCAGCCCTGCCCTCATGCTGCACCGCCACATGCATTTAGTTTCAGATGAAACTATACTGGTTCGCTATCGCGGTCGCAGGCCGCCAATGAATCCGGGAGGATCGCCATGAATGCTCAGTTGCAGCCGGCCAAGACGCCGTTGTTCGATAATCCGATGGGGATCGACGGCTTCGAGTTTGTCGAGTTCGCCGCACCGAACCCTCAGCTCCTGCACGACTATTTCCGCCAGATGGGCTTCACCGCGGTCGCCAGGCACAAGTCCAAGGCCATCACGCTGTACCGCCAGGGCACGGTGAACTTCCTGATCAACGAGGAGCCCGACTCCTTCGCATCGGACTTCGCTGCCCAGCACGGCCCGAGCGCCTGCGGCTTCGCGATCCGGGTCAACAAGCCGGCCCCGTGGGTGTGCGAGCAGGTACTGGCCAACGGCGGCGAGTTACAGGATCACAAGG
>DAIMJK010000336.1:0-3650 GCA_036722245.1 Lysobacterales bacterium | reverse complement strand
TGCGCGAGCGGCTGCTCGAAGCGACCCTGGACGAACAGGTCCGGGCGGTGCTGGAAGACACCGGCCTGAAGGACAGCTATGCCGCCGCCGACCCGCGCGAGGTCGAGGCGCGGCTGGACAACCTGAACGAGTTGCAGGTCCTGGCGGGGAGCTTTCGCATCATCGATGACGAAGAGGGACTCTCGCCACTGTCGGCCTTCCTGGCCCAGGCGGCGCTGGATGCCGGCGACAACCAGGCCGCGCGCCATCAGGACGCGGTGCAGCTGATGACGCTGCACTCGGCCAAGGGACTGGAGTTTCCGCTGGTGTTTCTGGTCGGCCTGGAGGAAGGGCTGTTTCCGAACCAGCGGGCGTTGGAAGCCGGCCCGCAGCAACTGGCCGAGGAACGCCGGCTGGCCTATGTGGGGATGACCCGGGCTGAGCGGGAACTGGTCCTGAGTTATGCCGAGAGCCGCCGCTGGCGCGGTACCGCCGCCTTCAACGCGCCTTCGCGTTTCCTTGCCGAGTTGCCGCGTGGCGCGGTGCAGGAGATCCGGCCGAAAGTGCGGGTCAATCGTCCCAGCGCGCTGGCCGATGCGGCACCGCTGAGCGACCAGCCGCCCGGATTGAAGCTGGGTACCAACGTGCGTCATCCGAAGTTCGGCGCTGGCGTCGTCGTGCAGGCCTTCGGCCGCGGCGACCACGCCCGCGTCCAGGTCCAGTTTGCCGACTACGGCATGAAGGAGTTGATGCTGGCGTTCAGCAAGCTTGAGATTGGCTAGCGTCAGAGCAATCGGGAGTTGGGAGTCGGGAGTGCGCGTCGGGTAGCTGTTCGCGGTAGCTGTTCATTCCCCGTTGCGGGTGGGCCTGCTGTTGCGATGGCTTTCGCCCACGCTCTTGCTGCTACTCCCGACTCCCGACTCCCAACTCCCGACTCAGGCTTCGCGTCCGGAACGGCTGAGCGCTTCATTCCGCCCGCAGAACCTCGTCCACGTGCAGGTCAATCCCATGCGCCGTCCAGGTCAGCCTGCGCCCACGGGTTTCGGCCCGGATCAGGTCATTCTTCTCCTTCATGCCCGGTTTTCGATAGCTGCGTTGATGTTCCAGATGGACGCAGATCGCCGTATAGCGGACCGTCTTGCCACGGACACCGGCGTTGTTCAATCGCTCGCCCAGTTCCAGGTCCTGACCACCGTACTGCATCCGCTCGTCCCAACCGTTGACGCGCAGCACGTCGGACTTCCAGACCGAGGCATTGTGGCCGTGCAGACGTGGCTTGACCGGCGTGACGCGGTTCAGCGTCGCGCGCAGACGCTGATTACGCAGGCGCAGCTTGAGGGTATGTCGGTCCAGGCCATTGGCGGCGAGCCAGTCATAATTGGTCGCCCGGCCGGTGAGGATGTCCTCGCGGCTGATCCGCTGGCTCAGGCCCAGCGGCAGCTTGCAGTAACCGCCGGTGAGATAGCGGCCGGGTTCGCGCAGCTGCAGATGACAACGCAGGAAATCGGCGCGCGGGATGCAGTCGCCATCGCTGAAGACCAGGTAGTCGCTCTCGGCCAGCAGGATGCCGCGGTTCATCCCCTTGCACTTCTGATAGCCCTCGTCGGGCTGCCAGTAGTGGCGCAGCCGGTAGGGCATCTGTGGTCGCAGCCGGTCGATTACCGCGCGGGTGGCCGGGCCGGAGCCGTCATCGACCACGATCACCTCGAAGTCGGTCATATCCTGGGTCGCATAGCCCCATAGCACCCACTCCAGCCAGCGCGGCTCGTTGTAGGTGGCAAACAGGACACTCAGTGCGGGCATGCTTCGGTCCGGAGGACGGGCTGGCGGCATTATGACGGACGGGGCTGGTTGGAGTCGGGATGGGAGTCGGACTGCATAGACCATAGGCCCCAAGGCCCAGGGCCCAGTCAAGAACCGATCTGGACGCGAGTTTGAATCCATTCTCGAAGCGGCTCTTGAGCTGCTGGGCCCAGGGCCCTGAGCCCTTTGCCCTGGAACCCACACAGCCCGTCCGAACCCACCGTTTGACCCGCAAGCCCAGCCGCGACCATGAGTCATGCGCCCACGCGCCCGCAGTTCGCCTCATGCTCGCCCGCAGCGCGACCACTCCGGCCCAGTGTCTGCCCGCAATCCGGAGCAGGCTGGATGCTGCCTGTCCGAACGAGTGCGCCCGCCATGTCGACGCCAGACCAGCCCCTTCCTCCCGCCTGTCCTCCTGCCGCCGCTCCGGGCGGCTTCTCCGGCCATGCGGTCAAGCTGATGATCCTGTGCGTCGGCTGGGTCCTGCTGACCATCCTGCTGACGTTGATCGGCGGTCTGGTCAATGATCGCGAGAACCACCGCATCGAAGCCGAGCATCGGGTCGCGACCGGCTGGGGCGGGCGGCAGTCGATCGGTGCGCCCCTGCTGCGACTGCGCTATGCGCCCACGCTCGACAGCGAGGGACGCCCGCAACCGACGCCCGATCGCTGGCTGGCCGCCGATCGCGCCAGCATCGACGCGGTGCTGGCAAGCGAGACGCGTCGGCTCGGCTTGTTCGGTATCCCGGTCTACCAGAGCGAGCTCAAATTGAGCGCCGAATTCGGCGCCGAGCGCTTGCGCAGTCTGCTTTCCTACCGCGCCGACGAGCCGATCGGGGTTGATCTGATGTTGCCGCTGAGTGATGCGCGCGGCCTGCGCTCGGCGGTGACTCTGAGCATTGCCGGGGTCGGCGTGCGGCTGGTGCCGGTGGCGGGCCTGCTCGGAGGTCAACGACTGCTCGGTGCCGAGCTGCCGCTGGCGCTGCTCAGCCAGAGTCAGCTCAAGCTCAGCGGTGAATTCACGCTGGCCGGCGTGCAGTCTCTGCATGCCCTGCCGAGCGCCAGCGAGCTGAGCGTGGCGCTGCGCGGCGACTGGCCGGACCCGGGCTTCGCCAGCGGCTTGCTGCCGCGCCAGCGCGACGTAAGTGGCAACGGTTTCAGCGCGCAGTGGCAGGTGTTCGACTTCAACACCGGCATGCCGGCGCAGTTCAACGAGTACGAAATCGGTGGGCTGGATCTGGCCCGCAGCCAGATCGGCGTGGTGCTGCAACAGCCGGGCGAGATCTATCAGCGCAACGAGCGCGCCTGGAAGTACGGCACGCTGTTTGTCGCCCTGACCCTGGCGGCCTTCTTCCTGATCGAACAGCTGCTGCGGCGCAACCTGTGGGCGCTGGACTACGCGTTGATCGGTGTCAGTCAGGTCTGCTTCTACCTGCTGCTGCTCGCGCTGTCCGAGCACTTCGGCTTCGCCCTCGCCTATGCCGTGGCGGCGACCGTCTTCGCCGGTATGGTCGGCGCTTTCTCGATCGGGCTGCTCGGCAGCCGTCGGCGTGGCCTTGTCGCCGGCGCCGTGCTCGGCGGCGGCTACGGCGCGCTGTACCTGCTGATCGGCAGCGAGTCCTACGCGCTGTTGCTGGGCGCGCTGCTGATCACCGGCCTGATTGCTACAGCGATGGGTGTGGTGAGTCGGTTGCGGGTCAGGGCGGAGGGCGATACTTCGTAAGAGGTTTGCTCGCAACCCGCTCCGTGTGGCAAGGATGGGACCAAAGGGCCCAGGGCTCAGGGCCCAGGGCCCAGAGGGGCAGCAGCGAGGACGAATGAGCTTCGAGGCCCATACTTGATGCGGTTTGCTCCGCTCACCGACATCCT
>DAIMJK010000335.1:0-3660 GCA_036722245.1 Lysobacterales bacterium | reverse complement strand
GCACGCCCACGGCCCATTCCTGACGGATCAGCTGAAAATAGGGATCGTCTTCCTGGACCCGCTGGCGCAGTCCGACCTGGAGCGAGTCTTCGCTGTACCAGCAGATCTCGATCGGCGGCCCGACCGAGACGTTGCTGCGCATGGTCGAATCGTAGGACACCAGCACGCACTTGGTCGCTTCCTTGAGCGAAGTGGCGCTGTTGATGACCCGGTCCAGTATCGGTCGGCCGTACTTGGCCTCGCCGAGCTGGAAATACAGGTTCTCCTCGGTCGCCTCGATGAAGTTGCCCTGCGGATACAGATGGAACATCCGCGCCCGTTCGCCTCGGATCTGTCCACCGACGATGAACGAGGCACCGGCGTCGATGCCGGACTGCGCCAGGTAGGGGCCGTCGCGGGACTGCACCTCGCGCATACCGTCGCCGACCAATGTCGCCACGTCAAACAATGAGGCGGCATTCCAGAGCGAGACCTGGTCATCCCCGGCGTGCCGGCTACGCTCGATCTGGTTGATCACGCTCTGGGTCACCGACAAATTGCCGGCCGACAGCAGGTAGATCACGCGCTCGCCGGGTTCGGCGAACACATAGGTCTTGCGGAACTGCGCGATCTGGTCGATACCCGCGTTGGTACGCGAATCCGACGCAAACAGCATGCCCGCCTGAAGTTTGACGCCAACACAGTAGGTCATTGGATGTTCGACACGTTCGGTGGAAGGAAACCTCGGGCCACTTACTCGTCCAGGATCACCGGAGCGCGGAAGTAGGTGTTGTGTATTTCGCCGGCCACATCATTGACCCGGCTGAGGAAATCGGTCAGGTATTCATGCAGGCCTTCATCGAAGATCTGCTCGACCCGGCCGAAGCGCAATCTCGAGTAGATCTCGTCGGCCATCCGCAGCACTTCGGCCCGCGGCTCGGGCGCCAGCTGTTCGATGATCGCGTAAACATCAGCCATGCAGTACTGCAGCGAACGGGGAAAGTCTTCGCGCAGCAGCAGCAGTTCGGCGACCTTCATCGGACTGATGACATCCCGATACACGCGCTTGTAGGTCTCGAACGCGCTGACCGAGCGTAACACGGCGCCCCAATGGTAGTAGTCCACCGCCCGGCCCACATCATCCAGACTGGGCAGCACGACGTGATACTTCACATCGAGGATTCGGGCGGTGTTGTCAGCGCGCTCCAGCGAACTGCCCAGGCGGAGGAACTGCGAGGCTTCGGAGCGATGCATGGTGCCGCTGGTGACGCCGCGAAACAGGTGCGAGCGATCCTTGACCCACTCGAAGAAGGCCGACGGCTTGTTGTGCAGATCGTGCTCGGAAAAGCGCTGCAATTCCAGCCAGGTCCCGTTGATCACTTCCCACATCTCGGTGGTCAGATGCACCCGCACTGCACGCGCATTGTCTCTGGCCTGTTGCGCGCAGGCGATGATCGAGGTGGGATTGTCCCGGTCCAGCGCCATGAAGGACAGCACGCTGTGCGCGTTCACGGTCGCATAGTGCCCCTGGAAGGGAAACACCGTACCAGTGATGTGGAGCGGTGCGAACCACTCCCGTTCGGCCACTTCCGGATCCCGGTTGACCAGCGACATCCGGTAGGCCACATCGAGCACCCGCGCGGTGTTTTCGGCCCGTTCCACAAAGCGCGCCATCCAGTACAGGTTCGAGGCGGTACGGCTGAGCATCAAGTCCTCCCCGCTCATTGGTCCAGCACCCAGGTGTCCTTGACGCCACCACCCTGGGACGAGTTCACGACCAGCGAGTCCTGCTTCATCGCCACCCGGGTCAAACCTCCGGCGACCAACTGGATCGTCTTTCCGCACAGCAGGAAAGGTCGTAGATCGATATGCCTCGGCTTGCGCTCGTCGCCGACATAGGTCGGCACTACCGACAGTTCCAGCGTCGGTTGCGCAATGAAGCGCTCCGGCGCGTCGAGAATCCGCCGTCGGTAGGCTTCGATCTCCGCCTTGGTCGAGGCGGGTCCGATCAACATGCCGTAGCCTCCCGAGCCCTGGGTCTCCTTGACCACCAGTTCGGGCAAGTGCTCCAGTGCGTAGGCCAGATCATCCGGCCGCCGCAGCAGCCAGGTCTGCACATTCGGCAGGATCGGCTCCTCGCCCAGATAGAAACGGATCATCTCCGGCACGAACGGGTAGATCGACTTGTCGTCGGCGATACCGGTGCCGACGGCGTTGGCCAGCGCGACGTTGCCTGCCTTGTACGCGTCGAACAACCCGGCCGCACCTAGCACCGAGTCGGCCCTGAACACGGAAGGATCGAGGAAGTCGTCATCGATCCGCCGGTAAATCACGTCGATCCGCTTCGGGCCTCGCGTTGTGCGCATGTAGACGGTGCGGTCCTGAACCACCAGATCCTGTCCCTCGACCAGTTCAATGCCCATCTGCTGGGCGAGGAAGGCGTGCTCGAAGTAGGCCGAGTTGTAGATCCCCGGCGTCAGCATGACGATGGTCGGATCGTCGTTGCCACGCGGCGAAACGCTGCGCAGGGTGTCCAGCAACAGGTCCGGATAGTGCTCGACCGGCCGGATCGACTGTTGCGCAAACAATTCCGGGTACAGACGCATCATCATGCGCCGGTTCTCGAGCATGTAGGACACGCCCGAGGGCGTGCGCAGATTGTCCTCCAGCACATAGTGCTGACCATCGCCGGCGCGGACCAGATCGATACCGGCGATGTGGGAGTAGATATCCAGCGGTACATCGACCCCGACCATTTCGGCCCTGAACTGCGAGTTGCCGGTCACCAGATCGGTCGGCAACTTGCCGGCGCGCAGGATCTCCTGATCGTGATAGATGTCGTGCAGGAAGCGATTGAGCGTCACGACCCGTTGCTTCAGCCCCTGCGCCAGCCGGTCCCACTGCTGGCCCTCTATGACATGCGGCAGCATGTCGAAGGGAATCAGACGTTCGGTGCTGGCGCCCTCGCCGTACACCGCAAAGGTGATTCCGACCTTGCGAAAGAGCAGATCGGCAGCATGTCGATCCTGCGCAATACGCTCCGGCGGCTGGCTGTCGAACCAATCCAGCAGCGCACTGTAGTGCGGCCGCACGCGCCCGTCGGCTTCGTACATCTCGTTGTAAAACGCCCTCATTGGCACTCCTCTCCTGGCCTGTCCGCTGGTCGGCACCGGACCCGGTACAGGGGCCGATGATCAAACTCGCCACGCCATGGCTAGACGCCATGCGTGTACAGGGGGAGGACGTGGGTCGGCACGACCTCGCAGTCACTCGTCAGGGAGCAACCCCACCATGGTAGCGTGGATGCCAGACGGAGTTGGTAGCGCTATGCAAAAGGCTGCTATTCGGACGGATATTGCGGGGAAGGCCCGGGTCCAGTAGGTCAGGAGCAGGCTCCGCGGACGTCCAGGTTGCGCCGCCTACATGCGCACCAAACACGCGCACCTCCCGCGGCTTGAACTTCCGGGCCTTGTTCGCAATCCGGCATGAAGACTCACCCCGGAATCAGCGCCGCCAACCGCAGCCCACGGTCGGCGGGCAGGCCCAGCGCGAGGTTCATGTTCTGCACTGCCTGGCTGGCCATGCCCTTGCCGAGGTTGTCCAGCGCGACCATGACCGCGCCGTGGCCGTCGGCGAGGGCGTAGCTCATATCGGCGAAGTTGCTGCCGTTGACGGCGGCCA
>DAIMJK010000334.1:0-3679 GCA_036722245.1 Lysobacterales bacterium | reverse complement strand
CTGGGCCCTCGCTCTTCTGGGCCCTGAGCCCTGGGCCCTCGCTCTTCTGGGCCCTCGCTCTTCTGGGCCCTCGCTCTTTTGGGTCACCGCCGCACCAGATACTCCCCCTCGCCCACCCACTTGTAGGTCGTCAACGCTTCCAGCGCCATCGGGCCGCGGGCGTGCAGGCGTTGGGTGGAGACGGCGACTTCGGCGCCGAGGCCAAAGGCGCTGCCGTCGGTGAAGCGGGTGCTGGCGTTCCAGTAGACCGCGGCGGAATCGACCTCATCGAGAAAGCCCCTGGCCTCGTCGGGATCGTCGCTGAGGATGCCGTCGGAATGAGCGGTGCCGTGGCGGGCGATGTGGTCAATGGCCTGGTTCAGATCGTCGACGACCTTCAGACCCAGCACCAGCGCCAGCCATTCGCGATCGAAATCCTCGGGTCCGGCCCGGCGCACTCGTTCGGCGGGTTGGCCGTGCAGGCAGGCCAGCGCCCGCTCATCGGCGACAAACTGCACGCCCAGTGGCGCGAGCCGGTTGACCACCATAGGCAGCACCTCGGCGGCGACGGTCTGATGCACCAGCAGCGTGTCGAGCGCGTTGCAGACGCTGGGGCGCTGAACCTTGGCGTTCTCGACCACTGCCAGCGACTTTTCGACGTCGGCGCTGGCCGCCCAGTACAGATGGCAGATGCCGATGCCGCCATAGACCACCGCCATCCGGGCGTGCTCGCGGCAGTGATCCTGCAGCGCCTGACCACCGCGCGGGATCAGCAGATCGATGGTGCGATCCTGCCGCAGCAGGGCGTCGACCTCGGCCCGGTCGGCGGCCGGCAGCGCCTGCACCGCGGCCTCGGGCAGTTGCGCTGCGCGCAGGCCGGCACGCACGCAGTCGAGCAAGGCCGCATTGGAATGGCGTGTTTCGCGGCCGCCGCGGAGAACCAGCGCGTTGCCGGTTTTCAGGGCCAGCGCGGCGATATCGGTGGTGACATTCGGCCGCGCCTCGTAGATCACGCCCAGCGTACCAACCGGCACCCGCCGCCGGCTCAGGCGCAGGCCGTTGTCGAGGGTGCGCGCCTCGATCTGATCACCGATCAGATCGGGCAGCTGGGCGACCCGCTTGAGGTCGGTGGCCATTGCGGCCAGTCGCTCGGCGTCGAGCAGCAACCGGTCACGCAAGGCCGGACTGAGACTGTCGGCTGCCTGCAGATCGAGTGCATTGGCGGCCAGCACGCGATCCTGCCGGGCCAGCAGGGCATCGGCGATCGCGTTGACCGCCATGGCCCGCCGGTCCGCCCCCGCCGCCGCCAGCACCCGCCGACAAGCCGCGGCTGCTGCTGCAGCCTCCTGCACGGTCGCCTCTACCGATTTCGATTCGTCTGCAGAATCCACCGCATCACTCCTGGGCCAGACTGCTCAGTGTAGAGCAGGTGCGGGGTAGGGCTCGGCAAAGGCGCTATCCACGGGTGCGAGTGAGACTGATGTGGCGTGCGATCCTCATGTATCCGAGGGCCCAGGGCCCAGGGCTCAGGGCCCAGCAAGATCAAGAGCCGACTTGAGGCCAGGCTAAACGCGAAGGCTCCGCGAAAGCTTCCACACTCGCCCAAAGTTGGCTCTGAACTGGGCCCTGAGCCCTAAGCCCTGGGCCCTCTGATCTTTGCAGGTTCCTCAAAACATTAGTTTGAATGGCACCCGCTATCCACATCTTCGTCATTGCGAAGGAGCATTCGAATCCCACGCGCCCCGTTGCGGCTCTTCTGGGCCCTGGGCCCTGAGCCCTGGGCCCTGCTCTTCTACCCTCAGCCCTCAGCCCTGCAACTCAAATGTCCACCGGTTGCCCATGCTCCTTGGTCGCCAGAAAACGCACCTTCGGGTGGCGTTCTTCGGCCAGTTGCAGGTTGATCCGGGTCGGGGCGAGGTAGACCAGGTCGCCGGCGGCGTCGCGGGCCAGTTGCGCCGGGGCCTTGTCTTCCAGATCTTCCAGCGCCTTGGCATCACTGCTGACCGCCCAGCGCGCGGTCTGGATGCCGACCGTCTCAAAGCTGCAGTCCACGCCGTACTCGTCCTTGAGCCGGTAGGCCACCACGTCGAACTGCAGCGTTCCGACGGCGCCGAGAATCAGGTCGTTGCCCATGATCGGCTTGAACACCTGGGTCGCGCCTTCCTCGCACAGCTGGATCAGGCCCTTCTGCAACTGCTTGAGCTTGAGCGGATCGCGCAGGCGGGCGCGGCGGAACAACTCGGGGGCGAAGTTGGGGATGCCGGTGAAGTTCAGTACCTCGCCTTGGGTAAAGCTGTCGCCGATCGAGATCGTGCCGTGATTGTGCAGTCCCAGAATATCGCCGGCGTAGGCGTGCTCGGTGGCCTCGCGTTCACTGGCCAGGAAGGTCAGCGCGTTGGGAATCTTCATTTCCTTGCCGCTGCGCACATGAAACAGCTTCTGGCCGGGCTGGAAGTGGCCGGAGCAGACGCGGAAGAAGGCAATCCGGTCGCGGTGTTGCGGGTCCATGTTGGCCTGGATCTTGAACACGAAACCGGTCAGCGCCTGCTCGGTCGGCTCGACCGGGCGGGTCGTGGTGGCGCGCGGGCGTGGTGATGGCGCCCACTCGACGAAGGCATCCAGCAAGGGCTGCACACCGAAGTTGTTGATCCCCGAGCCGAAGAAGACCGGCGTCTGGCGGCCGGCCAGATACTGTTCCATGTCGAAGGGATGGCTGGCGCCTTCGACCAGTTCCAGTTCCTCGCGCAGCTCGGCGAGCACGTCGGCCGGCACCCGCCGCGCCAGTTCGGGATCGTCCAGTCCCTTGAGGATGGTCGAATCCTGACGGGTGTGGTTGCGGCCGGGTTCGTACAGGTGGATCTCGCCGCTGAGCAGGTGATAGACGCCCTTCAGGCGCGAGCCCATGCCAATCGGCCAGGTCACCGGCGCGCACTGGATCTTCAGCACGTCCTCGATCTCGTCCAGCAGTTCGATCGGCAGCTTGCCCTCGCGATCGAGCTTGTTGACGAAGGTGATGATCGGGGTGTCGCGCAGCCGGCATACGTCCATCAGCTTGATCGTGCGCTCTTCCACGCCCTTGGCCGCGTCGATCACCATCAGCGCCGAATCGACCGCGGTCAGGACCCGGTAGGTGTCTTCGGAGAAGTCGGCGTGGCCGGGGGTGTCGAGCAGGTTGACGATCCGGTCCTTGTATGGGAACTGCATCACCGAGGAGGTGACCGAGATGCCGCGCTCCTTCTCCATCGCCATCCAGTCCGAGGTGGCGTGGCGCGAGGCCTTGCGCGACTTGACCGAGCCAGCCATCTGGATCGCTCCGCCGAACAGCAGCAGTTTCTCGGTCAGCGTAGTCTTGCCGGCGTCCGGATGCGAGATGATCGCGAAGGTCCGACGACGCGCGGTCTCGGTGATGTGTGTGCTCATGCTTCGGGATTGACCGGCGACGCGTAGGAGTGCGTCAGGGGGCGCGGAGTATAGCGTGGAGAGGAGCAGTTCCAGTTGAAGGCAACAGCGGTGCGACAATCCACAAGGGTTTGGGGGTCCGCGGCGCTACACATGGAACCCCGAGTTGTACTCGGGCGCTTTGCCCAGGTGACGCGGGCAGTGTTGTTGGCACGTCTGGGCTCAATCGCTAGTCGTTGGCCGCGTCGCTGCGCGACGGCCCGAGTGCAACTCGGGGTTCCCAGGGGCCGCGTCGCTACGC
>DAIMJK010000333.1:0-3748 GCA_036722245.1 Lysobacterales bacterium | reverse complement strand
TCCATTCCAGCACCACGGTCTTGCCGGCGAAATCCTTCAGGTCGTGGCTGACCCCATTGGAATCGGTCAGCGTGAAGCCCGGTGCCGGCTCGCCGATGGTGACCGCGGCTAGCGCGCCGGAGGCGGAGAAACCAAACGCGAGAGCGAGTACGAGTGTGGAATGACGTGCGAGTGCGGAATGAGGCATGGGAAGCATCTCCTTCAAGCTACAGAGCCCGACCGGCCCGAGGATGCAGAAAGTGCACCATCCGGCTTCAATGGTGGGTGAACGGAAAAAGGGTGGCGGCCAATCCGGCACTTGCATGGAACCCCGAGTTGTACTCGGGTGCTTGAGGCCAAAGCACGCATCAACCATACACGTCGACACCGATGAGCTACAACGCAGAGCGAAGAGCACGTCGCTGCGCGACGGCCCGAGTGCAACTCGGGGTTCCGGCGCAGCTCACCGACATCCTGCCCGCGTCGCCGCGGCTCTTCTTGGCCCTGTGCCCTGAGCCCTGAGCCCTGGGCCCTTGCTCTTCACTGGCTACTGGAACTGGCCACTGGAACTGCTCCCCGCATCGCCGCAATCACCAGATCCGGCGTCAACAGCTGCGGCAGCACCCGCGGGGCCTGGCCAGGCAGATAGAGCACATACAGCGGCACGCCGGTGCGACCAAAGCGCTCCAGATAGGCGGTGATATGGTCGTCGCGGCTGGTCCAGTCGCCCTTCAGGTAGGCCACACCCTGCTCGCGCATCGCCGCCTGGACCGCGTCGGTCGACAGCGCCACCCGCTCATTGGCCAGGCAGGTGATACACCACGCGGCAGTCATGTTGACCAGCACCGGCGTGCCGGCGGCGGTCAGGGTCTGCAACCGTTCTTCGCTGAAGGGTTGGTGGTAGGCGCCCTCGACACTGTCGCTGGAGGGACGCTCGACCGGCGCCCAGATCACCGCCGCGGCGCTGGCAAGCAGACTGACCGCGGCCAGACCGCGCAGCAGCCAGCCGCCGCTGTTCCTGGCCCGCTCCAGCGCCCACAGCGCCATGCCGATGCCGACCATCGCCAGGGCCAGCAGCGCCATCGCGTTGATGCCCTGCTGGTTGCCATAGACCCAGATCAGCCAGACCACGGTGGCGTACAGCGGGAAGGCGAGGAACTGCTTGAAGGCTTCCATCCACGGACCGGGGCGGGGCAGGAAGCGAGCCAGCGCCGGAATGAAGGAGATCGCCAGGAACGGCAGCGCCAACCCCAGTCCAAGGGTCGCAAACACGCTCAGCGAAACGACCGCCGACTGGGTCAGCGCGTAGCCCATCGCCGCGCCCATGAAGGGCGCGGTGCAGGGACTGGCGACTACCGCGGCGAGTACGCCGGTCATGAAGGCGGCCCGATCGCTTTCGCCCTCGGCCAGGTTCTGACCCAGTCCCATCAGGCGCTCGCCGAAGCTGATCACGCCCGACAGACTCAGGCCCATTGCAAAGAACAGCACCGCCAGCGCCGCAATCAGGCCCGGTGACTGCAGCTGGAAGCCCCAGCCCAGCGCCTCACCGGCATTGCGCAGCAGCAAGAGCACGATCGCCAGGCTCAGGAAACTGAGCACCACGCCGGCGGTATAGAGCAATCCATGCCGACGGGTGTGCGGGTCCTGCTTGAGGGTCAAGGCCTTCAGCGACAGCACCGGGAAGACGCACGGCATCAGGTTCAGAATCAAGCCGCCAACCAGAGCAAACAACAGCGCCCCAAGCAGACCCATCTCGCTCGGCGCGGTTCCGGCCGGCAACGCTGGCGCGCTGCCCGAACTGGCCAGTATGCTTGCGGCGCTGACCACAGGTCCCGGACTGGCAGAAAGGCTGAGCGCGCGCGGCTCACTGCCGGATGCGCCCACCAGCACGATGTCCAGCCGCTCCGGGGTGTCGTCGTAGAAGTCATTGAGCGCATACAGGTAACGCCAGCTGCTGCCCTCGGCGTGCATGGCCCGCGGCAGCGCGTTGCTGATGAAGCGCTCGGTCTGCGGATACAGCAGGACCTGGCGCTGGTCCTGCCACTGGCTGCCGGCGTCGATCTCCAGCACCACCTGGCGGTCCTCCAGCGCAAAGCGTGCCTCCCAGGCCACCGCCACTGGCGCCCGTGCGCGCGCTTCGGCGAAGGCCGGCTGCCACTTGCGGACCAGCGCACCAGCCTCGCCACCACGCACCTGCAGGGTCATCCCGAGCTCGGCCTGACCGGGTATGCATTCGACTTCACAGATCAGCCAGCTGGCGCGCAGGCCGATCGGATAGTCGCCGTCGGCCAGATCGGCGTCGATCTGCAGCGGGATCGGAATCAGGATCTCATCGCCGTAACCGAAATTTACGATATCGGCGATCTCGAAGCGCTCCGGGTGCGGCCAGGCCGGCTCCCCGGCGCTGATACCCTCGGGCAGCTCCCAGCGCAGCTTGGTGACCAGGCCCGAGTCACCCGGGTTGACCCAGTAGGTGTGCCAGTGCTTTTCGTGGTCCAGATGCAGTCCCAGCCAGGCCTGCTCGCCAGGGGGCCAGTGCGCGCGCTCGCTCAGCAGGGTCACGTCGACGTGATCGGCGGCGACCTCGCTGGGCGGGGTCTGGGCGTGCAGGCCAGTGAGATGCAGCAGCAGGAGTAGCGTAAGGATTCGAAGCATCGGTCAGGAGTCTGGATCGATAGTGGGGACAAGCATGACCGGCTTGCCGTCGGATTGCTGGCAACGCCACTGGCGCTGACTCGAGACGCAAGGCTCCATCGACTCGCGGCAAGGCCGCAAGTTCCGCCGGGTGCGATTCAAACTGATGCAGCGATGCGAAGCCGGGAGTCGGGGTCGGGGTCGGGGTCGGAATCGAGAGCCATTGGGTTTGGCGATCAACGCCTAGCCGTTTACCGGACAGTCATCAACAACGTCGTCAGGCAGTACGCGTCGCGCTCGACCAGATCGTGGCGATGCTGACAACTCTGGGCCGGCATGGCTACAAGGTTCAGGCGGAGGCAGTCGGATGCACCGGCAAGGATCGATTCCGATACCGACCCCGACCCCGACCCGGAAGCTGAGCTCCCTGCCGGCAGGGAATTGGGCGTTGACGAGAGCCGCTTATGCATCCGTTTGAATCGCACCCAGTTCCGCCGCCCGTGCCAATCCATCGACAGCCTTGGGCTAAGATGGGGGTCATCCCTGAACAAGGAAGTCTGGAGCGTGCGCCTGCGATTCTCCACCAAGCTGGTGCTGGCGATGGTGCTGCTGGCCGCGGCAATCTCACTGGTTGCACTGGGCGTGTTCTATCGCTTCAGCGAGGGCATGCTGCTGCGTGCGATGACCGGCCGGCTGGTGGATGTCAGCCACGGCGGTAGTTTCCTGTTCGAGCAGGACGATAGAGACGCGATCAAGTCCCTCACCGCGGACGTGCTGGCCCGCTCGCAGCCACGCACGCCAGAAAATCTGCAACTGGCGCCGGGCGATATCTGGGAAAGCCTGCCCGATGCCGAGTCGCAGGCACTGCAGGCCGATCCGCGTTTTCAGCGACTGGTGCAGTTGCTGCGCCGGATCAAGGCAGCGAGCACCCGCACCGCCCGGCCGCTGCGCCATCTGGCGCAGGAACCGGAGGATCCGAACGACCCGCCACTGATCAACTTCGCCTATCTGATGGTGCCCGTGCCAGAAGCCCCGAGGCACCGCGTGATCATGTTCCTGGCCGATTCAGACTATGAGTCCTTCGATGCCGATGGCGACGGCATCATCAGCGCCGAGGAAGAGGCCAATCCCATCG
>DAIMJK010000332.1:0-3800 GCA_036722245.1 Lysobacterales bacterium | reverse complement strand
GCAGCACGCGGGTTATGACCCGGAGGCGCCGGTGGATCTGTGGCAAGCGCTGCTGGCCGAAGAAGCGGCGCGCGACAAGGCGCTGCTGAGCGGGATCTTCGCGACCCACCCGGCGACCGCCGAGCGGGTGGACAGTCTGCGCGAGATGGCACGCGGACTCGATGGCGGCGGCGCCGAGCGCGGGCGCGATCGCTATCAGCAACAGATCCGCAGCTGGCGGGCGGACTGGCTGGAAGAAGAGCTCGGCCGGCGGCATTACGCCCAGAGCGAGGTGTTGCTGCTGCGGCTGCGCGCGATGCCCGAGTACGGCCCGCTGGCCGAGTACTACCTGGCCGAGTTGTACCGATTGCGCCAGCAGCCCGGTGATATCGAGCGGGCACTGGCCAGCTATGAGCGCGCTGCCCTGGCCGCCGCCGAGCTGCCGCCGAGCTGGGCCCGTCAGCGAGCTCAGGTGCGCCTGAAAGTGGGCGATCGCACCGGCGCGGCGGCGGATTTCCGGCGCTATCTGGCCAGCGTGAGCGACGCCCCGGACCGGGCACTGATCGAGCAGCTGATCGAGCAGGCGGAGGCGCCGTGAGAAGCCTCGTGTCGCTCTTGCAAGACCCCTTTTCCGGCCCTGAAATGCACACGGGTCATGAACCAGCAAGAGCCGTTTCACGCCGAGACGCGGAGGGTGGCTCCTCTTCCGCGGGCCTCCTTCGATCTGCAGATGCACACCGACCATGGTCCCGGCACTGCGGAAGATCAATGGCTTACGGTACGGGTTCGTTGAGGATGAATGATCCCGCTTGGCGTCCGTTCCAGGGCGTGGGCATCAGCGACCGCAGCAACGGTCGCAAGGCAGGGCAGCGCTGGCCATTGTGGGTCCTGCTTGTACTGGCGACCCTGCTCGCCGGCTGCGCCGGCCAGGCATTGGTGCAGCCCGGCACCGCGCGGGTCGACGGCCTGCTGCTGCCGACCTCGAAGGCCTGGTCGCAACGCGGGTTCAAGGGCGAGCGGCAATGGACCATCGACGGGCCGCTGCTGAACGCGCTGGAAATCTATACCGGCGTCAAGCCGGGCGAGTTGCTGTTCGATCTGCCCGCCGCCAAGCGCCGCGAAGGCATCCGCTATCGGGCCGACATGAGCGATCTGGAAGTACAGGAGCTGGTCGCCGACGGACTGCTTGCCGCGGGCGTGGTTGATGTGCAGCTGGTCGAGCTCAAGCCGTCCCGGCTCGGGGATACGCCGGCGATCCGCTTCGAGCTCGGATTCGCCAATGCTGCAGGTTTGCGCTACCGCGCGCTGGCACTGGCCAGCCAAGCCGGCGACGAGCTGACGCTTTTGTTCTATTACGCACCCGCCGAGTACTACTTCGATCGTGATCGGGCGGCGGTGGAGGCGATCTTCGATGGGGTGCGGTGGGAGGGCGGCTGAGGTCCAATCCTTGGTCGCTCTCGCTATTCTCCGCGACCTCCGCGCCTCCGCGTGATCATGCTTTTCCCTCAATTGGCGTTGAAGCAAGAGCAAGCGCATTCTCACGCGGAGACGCGGAGAACGCGGAGGAGAAGCAAGGATCTGCTTACCCGCCCAGGTCCCCCCACAACCCCAAGACCGCCGCAATCAACGCCGGGCCGGCGGTTTCGGTGCGCAGGATGCGCGGGCCCAGGCGCAGGCGGTGGAAGCCGACCTGTGCGCACAGCTCGACTTCGCGCTCGTCGAGGCCGCCTTCCGGGCCAATCACTGCGACCATTCGGGTGGGTTGGGGCAGGGCGCGCAGGTTCGTATCGCCGTCGGGATCGAGCACGACGCGCAGCTCATCATCGGCCGGCGCAGGCAGGGCGGCGAGCCAGTTTGCCAGCGTTTGGGTTGCCAGCAACTGCGGCAGCCGGGCGCGACCGCATTGCTCGCAGGCCGAGCGCAGCACCTGTTGCCAGTGCAGCTGTCGGCGGGCCAAACGTTCCTCGCTGAGCTTGACCTCGCTGCGCAGCATCTGCAGCGGCTGCAGCGCCTGCAAACCCAGCTCGGTCGCCTTCTGCAGCACCATGTCCATCCGTTCGCCGCGGCACAGTCCCTGCGCGAGCGTGATCTGTAGTGCGCTTTCCGATTGAACCGCGACCGCCTCATCCAGTTGCACCTCGCCGCCGGCCAGCAGTTCGGCCGGGTAGTCGTGGCCATCGCCGTTGAACAGCGCCAGCTTCGCGCCGGGGCGCAGGCGCAGCACCTTGAGCAGATGATGGGCAGGGCCTGCGTCCAGCCGCAGGCGCTTGCCCGATTGCAGCGGCTGGTCCAGATGTACGCGCGGAATACGCATGATCGCTTCTTTGTTGCTTCAGTCAGTCAGGGCGGCGTCGATGGCCTCGCCGGCGACGCGGGCGAGCAGTTCGATCTCCTCGTCGCTGATCGACAACGGCGGCAAAGCGTACAGCGTATCGCCGAGCGGTCGCAGCACCACGCCGCGATCCAGTGCCTGCCGATACACCGCCAGCCCGCGTCGCTGCTGCGCCGGCCAGGGCTGCCGACGGTGCGGATCGGCGTACAGGTCCAGTGCGAGGATGTTGCCGCAACGGCGCAGATCGGCGACGTGGCGATGATGGGCAAGCGGCTCGAAGGCCTTGCCCAGGGCCGTGCCGACGGCGCGCATCCGTCCGCTGCGCTGACTGTCGCGCAGCAGTTCCAGCGTCGCCAGCGCCGCCGCGCAGCCGATCGCAAAGCCGGTATAGCTGTGCGAATGCAGGAAGGCGCGACCGGAGCCGTACTCGCCGAGGAAGGCCTCATACAGGGTCTGGCTGGTCAGCATCGCGGCCAGCGGCAGCGTGCCGCCGGTCAGTCCCTTGCCGATGCACAGGATGTCCGGCCGGATGCCCGCCTGGTCGCAGGCGAACAGTGTGCTGGTCCGACCCAGTCCGACCGCGATCTCGTCGGCGATCAGGTGCACATCGAACTCGCTGCACAGCGCGCGCACCCCGCGCAGATAAGCTGGCGTGTGCATGCGCATGCCACCGGCGCACTGCACCAGCGGTTCGACCAGCACTGCGCAGACTGCTCCGGCATGGGTTTGGAGCAACTGGCGCAACGAGGCCAGCGCGCGTTGGCTGACCTCGTCCGGGTCAGCGTCGGGTTGCAGCGTCGGGTCCGGGCTGGCGGCAACCAGCGGATCGAGCAGCAGACCGCCGTAGGCCTGCCGGTACAGGTCCATCCGGGTCATCGACAGTGCGCCGATGGTCTCGCCGTGATAGGCGTGTTCGAGCACGACGAAGTGCTTGCGATCAGATTGGCCCACGTTGCGCCAGTAGTGCCACGACAGCTTCAGCGCGATCTCGATCGCGGCCGAGCCGGCTTCGGCATAGAAAACCCGACTCAGCTTGGGCTGGGCAGTACGGGCGGTGTCGTCGCCTGCGAAATCCGGTGAGTCCTGCACCAATGTGCACAGCGCTTCGGCCAGTTCAATCGCCGGCGGATGGCTGAAGCCGGCCAGCAGCACATGGTCAAGCTGCGTCGCCTGGCGCGCGATCGCGGCGCAGATCTGCGGCTGACCATGCCCGAACAGGTTCACCCACCACGAGCTGATCGCATCCAGATAGCGCTTGCCGTTGGCATCCTCCAGCCAGCAGCCCTGCGCGCGCACGATCGGCAACAAGGGCAGCGGATGCGGGTGATCGCGCATCTGTGTACACGGGTGCCAGAGCACGGCCAGGTCACGGGCGATCCAGGGCGGGTTGGCGTCCATGGTGGGGCCGTTTGCGATGGGTTGGCCGAAGTGTAGGGGGAACTGCCGCAGGATCCGAAGTCTTTGAGTTGGGAGTCGGGAGTTGGGAGTA
>DAIMJK010000331.1:0-3831 GCA_036722245.1 Lysobacterales bacterium | reverse complement strand
CATCGGCGGAATCCGCCCGGCGCGCCTCGGCCCACTACATCGGCTTTCGCGAGCACACCTTTCCCGGATGTTTTGTTTGTGGCCCGGAGCGCAGCGACGAGGACGGATTGTGCATCTATCCCGGCGCGCTGGCAGACAGCAGCACGATCGCCGCGACCTGGACGCCAGATCCATCGCTGACCGACGCCAGCGGCATCGTTCGACCAGAATTCCTGTGGGCAGCGCTGGATTGCCCCGGCGCTTTCACCTGGTATCCGCTGCCCACCGCCACCGCGATCGTACTGGGTGAGTTGAGCGCGGCGATTCTCGAACCGGTCCGTGCGGGCGAGGAGTGCATCGTGCTCGGCTGGCCGATCGCGGCCGAGGGCCGCAAGCGATTGGCCGGAACCGCAATCTATCGATCCGACGGCGAGTTGTTGGCCAAGGCGCGAGCGGTCTGGATCGAAGTGCCGCGACAAAGCTGGGATTGAGCTTGGCGCTGGCCGCGCCGAACAGGACTGGATGCCCCAGCCAGGCCGCCCGGCCAGCAGCAGGTGCAAGCAAAGTGGCTGGAACAGGGTCCATGGCTCCAGCAATGAAATTCACCGCGAGCTGGAGCCACCACAGATGCGCAAATCGACCAAACGCTGGACACTGCTGGCTCTGGTAGCCGTCGCCATCGGCGCCTTTTTCGCCTTCGGCGGCAGCGATTACCTGCGGCTGGAGACCATCCGCAACAGCCTGGGCACGTTGCAGGCGCTGGCGCAGAACCACCCCTGGGCCAGTGCGGCGGCGTTCTTCGCGGTCTATGTGCTGGTCACGGCGCTGTCCCTGCCCGGCGCGGCCGTCATGACGCTGGTCGGCGGGGCGATCTTCGGCCTGTGGATCGGCCTGCTGCTGGTTTCCTTCGCCAGCACCGCCGGGGCGACACTGGCCTTCCTGCTCAGCCGCTTCCTGTTTCGTGACACGGTCAAGCAGCGCTTCGGCACGCGCCTGAAGGCGATTGACGCCGGGCTCGCGCGCGACGGCGCCTTCTATCTGTTCGGCCTGCGGCTGGTGCCGGCATTTCCGTTCTTCGTCATCAATCTGGTCATGGGCCTGACCGCGATGAAGACGCTGACCTTCGCCTGGGTCAGTCAGCTCGGCATGCTGCCCGGCACGATCGTCTACGTGAATGCCGGCCGTGAACTGGGCCAGCTCGAAAGCCTGTCCGGGATCCTGTCGCCGTCGCTGATCGGTGCCTTCGTGCTGCTTGGTCTGCTACCGCTGATCGCACGCAAGCTGCTGGATTTCCTGCGTTCACGGCGGGTCTATCGCGGCCATCGCAAGCCAGCGAAGTTCGACTACAACCTGCTGGTCATCGGCGCCGGATCGGCCGGTCTGGTCACCTCCTACATTGCCGCGGCGGTCAAGGCCAAGGTTGGCCTGATCGAACGCCACAAGATGGGCGGGGACTGCCTCAACACCGGCTGCGTGCCCAGCAAGGCCTTGATCCGCAGTGCCCGACTGGCGCAGGAAATGCGCCAGGCCGGTGAGTTTGGCTTGACCGCGCGCGACCCGGGAGTCGACTTTGCCGCAGTGATGGAGCGCATCCAGCGCGTCATTGGCGACATCGAACCGCACGATTCGGTCGAGCGCTACAGCGCGCTCGGGGTGGAATGCATCGAAGGCGAAGCCAAGCTGGTGTCGCCGTGGGAAGTGGCCGTCGGCGGCAAGCGGCTGAGCGCGCGGGCGCTGGTGATCGCCACCGGCGCGCGGCCGCTGGTACCGGATCTGCCGGGTCTGGCCGAGGCCGAGTATCTGACCAGTGATACGGTCTGGACCCTGCGCGAGCGGCCCGAGCGGCTGCTGATCGTCGGCGGCGGACCGATCGGCTGCGAACTGGCGCAAAGCTTCGCCCGCCTGGGTTGCCGGGTCACCCTGGTGCATTCCCGGCCCGACCTGTTGCCGAAGGAAGATCCACTGGTCGGCGCGCAGTTGCTGGAGCGCTTCAACGCCGAAGGGGTGGACGTCCGGCTCGCCCATCGCGCCACCCGGGTCGCCGGCAAGGACAACGCTGGCACCCTCCATTGCGACGGACCCGACGGCGACGTCGCGATCGACTACGACCGGCTGCTGCTCGCGCTGGGCCGCACACCCAACACCGCCAATCTGGGTCTGGAGGCACTGGGCATCACGCTCAACCCCAACGGCGGCACGATCGAGCATGATCCCTGGCTACGCACCAGCTTCCCCAACATCTACGTCTGCGGCGATGTCGCCGGACCGTTCCAGTTCACCCACTTCGGCGCCCATCAGGCCTGGTACGCGGCGGTCAACGCGCTGCTCAGCCCGTTCTGGACCTACAAGGCCGACTACCGGGTGATCCCGCGGGTGACCTTCACCGACCCGGAAGTGGCCACGGTCGGCATCACCGAGAGCGAGGCGGCGGAGCAGGGGATCGAAGTCGAGGTGACCACATACGGCCTGGACGATCTGGACCGCGCGATCGCCGACGGCGCTACCGAAGGCTTCGTGCGCGTGCTGACCCCGCCCGGCAAGGACACCATCCTCGGCGTCACGATCGTAGGCTCGCATGCCGGCGAACTGCTGGCCGAGTTCACGCTGGCGATGCGCTGGGGCCTGGGCCTGAACAAGTTGCTGGCCACCATCCACCCCTACCCGACCTGGTCCGAAAGCGCCAAGTACGCGGCCGGTACCTGGAAACGCGCCCACACCCCGCACGGCCTGCTGCGCTGGGTGGAGAGGTTTCATGGGTGGCGGCGGCGGCCCTGAGCCTTGCGCAGCGCTGCGACTTCGGGGTGAATTGAGGCTGATCGCGCCGAAAAGCAGAGGGCCCAGGGCTCAGGGCCCAGGGCCCAGTGAAGAGCCGGCCGATGCGGATCTACTGGGCCCTGGGCCCTATGCCCTGGGCCCTCCGCCTCGAAGCAACTCGGCCCATCGGCTCACCCAGCGTACCGATCCGTCGCCCCCACCAACTCACTCGCAATACCCGCCTCGAAGGCCGAGTGGCCGGCGTCGGGAACGATGATCAGCTCGGCTTCGGGCCAGGCACGGTGGAGGTCCCAGGCGCTGCGGAGTGGACAGACCACGTCGTAGCGGCCCTGGACGATGACTGCCCGGATGTGACGGATGCGCTCGATATTGCGCAGCAGCTGATCTTCGCTGTCGAGGAAGCCTGCGTTGACGAAATAGTGACTCTCGATGCGGGCGAAGGCGAGCGCCTGGGCGTCGGCGTCGAAAGCGGTTTCGTAGCTCGGGTCGGGTAACAGGAAACTGGTCCTGGCCTCCCATTTCGACCATGCCCTGGCCGCGGCCAGACGCACTTCCGGATCGCTTGAGACCAACCGGCGATGGTAGGCACTGATCAAATCACCATGCTCGGGCGTCGGAATCGCGGCCAGATAGTGCTCCCAGCAATCGGGATAGATCTCGCTTGCGCCGTGCTGGTAGAACCATTCCAGCTCTCGCCGACGCAGCAGGAAGATGCCGCGCAGCACCAGTTCGGTCACCGCCTCCGGATGCGTCTGGGCGTAGGCCAGGGCCAGCGTGCTGCCCCAGGAACCGCCGAAGACCTGCCAGCGATCGACTTGCAGATGGGTGCGCAGACGCTCGATATCGGCGACCAGATCCCAGGTCGTATTGGCCTCCAGGCAAGCCGCCGGCGTCGACCGTCCCGCCCCGCGCTGGTCGAACAACACGATCCGGTAGCGCGCGGGGTCGAAGAAGCGGCGCGCCTTGGCAGGCGCACCGCCGCCAGGCCCCCCGTGCAGGAACACCACCGGCTTGCCCTTCGGATGGCCACTGACCTCGAAGTACAGGCGATGGCCATCACCCACATCCAGCATGCCT
>DAIMJK010000330.1:0-3832 GCA_036722245.1 Lysobacterales bacterium | reverse complement strand
TGTCCGAGGCGTTCTTCTCGGTCATCAACTTCAGGAAGTAGCCGATATCCATGCCGTGCTCCTGTCGATTCTGCGTATCACGCGTGAAGATTGCTGACTCATTGTCGATCAATCGATGCAGGGTGCTTGATGCGGCGCTGCATGATCCCGACAATGGAGGCCATTGAAGCCGAGAGTAACCCCTAGTGAGCACGAATTGTACGCGAGTCGATGCGCCCCCTGCTGGCCGCACAATGTTGCAATTCGTTCGATGGGCGCTGCTGGCCGGGCTGCTGGGTCTGGCCGGCTGCGCATCGACGCCGGCACCGATCAACCAGCTCGACCAGGCCGAACAGGCACTCGGGGCGGCGCGTGAAGCGCGCGCCGCCGAATACGCGCCGGTCGACTGGCGCCTGGCCAGCGACACCTTCAGTCAGGCACAGGCCCTGCTGGGCGAACGCAAGCACGCGGATGCCGCGCGCTTGCTGGAGCGAGTCGTGGTGCATGCCGAACTGGCCCGGGCCCGAGCCGAGAACTCGCAGCAACGGGCGCAGATCGACGCCCAGCAGCAGGAAAATGAGAGACTGCGCCGCGAACTGTTGGGAGATCGTCGATGACCGCGCGTCTGAGCATGGCAGTGTTGCTGGCCCTGGGACTGGTCGGCTGCGCTTCGGCACCCAAGCGCGACCTGGCACTTGAGCGTCTGCGCGCCGAATGGGTCGAAGTCGGCACACCACAGGCACGGGAACTGGCACCGCTCCCCTGGCGCGATGCGAAGTCGGCGCTGGACCGTCTCGCCATGGGTGAGGGCAAGGCCGACGAACGGGCTGAATGGGCCTTTCTGGCCGAGCAGCGGATCCAGATCCTGAAGGTCGCCGTGGCCGGTGCAAGGGACGGTGAAGAGCTGCGCCGGCTCGAAAGCGAGCGTCAGACCATCCTGCTGGAAGCCAGCCAACGCGACGCCGAGCAGGCGCGGCTGGAGGCGGAGAAGTTGCGCCTGCAGGCCTTGGCTCGAGCCGAGGAGGCCGAGCGTTTGCGCATCGACGCCAGTTCGGAGTCGGCTCGTCGGATGGAGAGCGAGGAAATTGCCGAGTTGGCCCGACAGGAGGCCGAAGCCGCGCGTCGCCTGGCCGTGGCGCAGGGCCGTGAAGCCGAACTGGCCCGACGCGAAGCTGAGCTGGCATCGGCCCAGACGATCAGCCTGCGCCAGCAGCTGGCCACGATACGCGCCGTGCCGAGTACGCGCGGATTGGTCATCACCCTGGGTGACGTCTTCTTCGCCACCGGACAGGCCGAACTGGCGGTCGCCGCCCGCGACAATCTGGGGGCGGTGATCGATGTGCTGGCCCGTCATCCGGAGCGCGCCGTCAGCATCGAAGGCCACACCGACAGCAGTGGTCCGGATGACGTCAACCTCGCCCTGTCCGAGCGCCGGGCCCGTTCAGTGCGCGAGTCGTTGATCGCCCAGGGCGCCGACCCGAGCCGCATTACGGCGACCGGTTTCGGTGAGTCCCAGCCGATCGCCAGCAATGACACGGCCGAAGGCCGGGCGCGCAACAGGCGGGTCGAGATCGTCATCGAAGGGGCCCGAGAGTAGCTTGCGCTCGGTTGATGATGGTGACTGCCCGGTGCGCAGCAAGTCGTTGCTGGCCAAACCCCATGTCTCTCCCGATTCCGATTCCGACCTCGACTCCTGATTCGTATCGCGGCATCGGTTCGACTCGCACCCAGCACCCCGCCAGGCGGATTGCCAGCCCGGCTGGAAGGGAGTAAGTTCGACCTGCGTCAGGAGGAAATACACCCCGCATGTCGCGTCGCCCTCGCAACGTTCACAACCGCCGCAGCCTCTGTGCGGCCGCTCTCCCAGCGAGCGTGAGTTCAACCGCGAACCCGGCATTGGTGCCGGCCACCTGCCCTAGCCAGTTCACCTCGATCCGATGCGGGTCGGGCACACTTGCGTGGGCAATCCCGAGCCATTTCCCGTCAATCAGTACACAGGAGGGTTGGTATGTTCGAAGACCAGCGGCAAGAAGATGTTCAGGATCTGATGGAGCGCAATGACGAGTTCAAGCGCCTGCTGCTCCGTCACCGCGAACTGGACAAGCAAGTCACAGATGCCGAACTGGGTGTAAACCCCATTGAAGATCTCGCACTGCATACCCTGAAGAAGGAAAAACTCTGGGCCAAGGACCGCCTGACGCTGCTTTGGCAGCAGCTTCGGGTGTCCGCCTGATTTCCAGCAACGAGGCTTGACGTCGCCGACCGGTGCGGCCTCGCCTCCCCGCGGCCGGTGCCGATTGGTCAACTGGTCTCGAAGCGGCTCTTGATCTACTGGGCCCTGGGCCCTGAGCCCTGGGCCCTGAACCACGGACCCGAAACAACCGTTCGCCGTGCAGTCGCCGACAACGGCTGGCACTCCCGCAAGCCTGAACAAAGCTAGACTTTCAGGCCCGACTCGGCAAAGGTCCAACTCATGTTCGCGCAACTACTGCAGTTCGAAGGCCCCGATGCCGGCCGCTTTCTGCAAGCGCAACTGGCAACCGATCTGTCCCGGATCGACCGCGGGCAGTGGCGTTGGGCAGCACTGCTCTCGCTCAAGGGCAGGGTGACTGCCCACGCGCCGTTGGCCAGGGTCGAAGATCAGCGCTGGCTGTGGCTGCTTCCAGCCGATCTGCACGATTCCGTCGCCAGCCATCTGCGGCGCTACTTGCTGCGCAGCAAGTTGACGATCGAACCCTCCTTGGCGACAACGCGTCCGATTCCAGTTGATGCTCCAGCTTTCTCCGGACAGGGCTCGATCGAGTTCCTCGATGACGGCATGCGGCTGACGGCGGTGGTGCCCGGCTGGAGTCTTGAACTGCTGACGGGTACCGAGGCAACGCCAGGCAGTCACGCCGACGACGTCATCGGGTCGCGTGAAGCAGGACTGAGCATGGCCCTGGCCCGCCTGCACGCGTTGCTGCCCCTGATCACCACAGCCAGCAGCGATCGGCATCTGCCGCAACCGCTGGGCCTGCTCGAACTGGGCTCGGTCAGCGTCAAGAAGGGCTGCTATCCCGGTCAGGAGATCGTCGCCCGTACCCACTATCTGGGCCGCAGCAAACGGGTGGCGTGCCTGATACGCGCTCCGCTGCCAGCACCGATCACGACGGCGAACGTGCTGCAGGGCGAGCGCAACGTCGGCGAAGTGGTCGAAGCGCAAACGGATGGCGAGCGCTATCTGGCGCTGGCGGTGGTGGAAGAGGCGGCGCTCGGCGCTGAGCTAACGATCGAGGGGCGCAACGCAGTTCCAGTGGCCAGTTCCAGTAGCCAGTGAGGAGCGCTGTTGTTGCCCCAGGTCCGAGGCGAATCGGCCGGCGCCAGGAACCATCGTCTTTGCGAGACCCCTACTGCTCGATCAACTCCACCCCTTCCATGCCGGCCGACAGCGTATGGGCGTCGCCGCCCTGGGCCAGCTTGATCCGCAGACGGACTTCGTTGGCGCTGTCGGCGTGGCGCAGTGCGTCTTCGTAGCTGATCTCGCCAGCCTGGTATAGCTCGAACAGGCTCTGGTCGAAGGTGCGCATGCCGAGGTTGGTCGATTCCTTCATGACGTCCTTGAGCTTGTGGACGTCACCCTGGCGGATGTAATCCTGCACCAGCGGCGTGCCCAGCAGAACTTCCATCGCCACCCGTCGGCCGCGGCCGTCCGGGGTCGGGATCAGCTGTTGCGCGACGATACCCTTCAGGTTCAGCGACATGTCCATCAACAACTGCGGCCGGCGATCCTCGGGAAAGAAGTGCAAAATGCGGTCGATGGCCTGGTTGGCATTGTTGGCGTGCAGCGTGCACAGGCACAGATGGCCGGTCTCGG
>DAIMJK010000329.1:0-3837 GCA_036722245.1 Lysobacterales bacterium | reverse complement strand
CAACAGCTTGCCGATCCGGTAGCCTGCACTGTCACCGGCCGCCTGCACCGGGCGGCCGTCCAGCCAACGGCGCAGATCCTCCGCCATCGCCGCGGCGGAGGGATATCGGCGCTCCGGCTCCGGCCGCAGCGCCATCATGACAATCGCCTCCAGATCGCGCTGCAGTTCGCGCAGGAAGCGGTCTCGATCGATGCCCGCAACCTCGGTTGAACTGTGACGCAGACGCGTGCTGGGCCGCTCGAAGGTTTCCTGCGTAACCTCGGCTGCCAGCGCGGCCAGCGGCCGGTTGCTGCGTTCATGCGGCAATCGGCCGCTCAGCAATTCGTACAGCAGCAGGCCGAGCGCATAGACATCGGTTGCGGTGCTGATCGGCCCGTCGAGGATCTGTTCTGGTGCCGCGTAGGCCGGCGACATCGCGGTCAGACCGGTCGCGGTGGCGTGGTCATCGCGCTCGGGCTCGAGCAGCTTGGCAATCCCGAAATCCAGCAGGTGGGCCCGCCCGTCGGCATCAACCAGGATGTTGGACGGCTTCAGGTCCCGATGCACGACCAGCCGGGACTGGGCGTAGGCCACCGCTTCGCAGACATCCAGCAGCAGCGCGACCCGCTCACGAACCGACAGAGCGTGCGCGGCCGCGTGCACGGTGATCGGCTCACCTTCCACGTAGTCCATCGCGTACCAGGGCTGGCCGTCCGGGCCGACGCCGCCGTCAATGAAGCGCGCAATCTGCGGGTGGGACAGATCGGCCAGGATTCGCCGCTCCTGCAGGAAACGGCGCAGCAGGTCGGCGCTGTTCAGGCCGGAGCGCAGCAGTTTCAGCGCGGCGCGCTGGACAAAGCCTTCCTGCTCCCGCTCGGCCAGCCAGACTTCGCCCATGCCGCCACGGCCGAGCAGCGAGCGGAGCACGAAGCCACCGTAGCCCTGGCCCGATGTGGCATCGGTCCAATAGTTGCCAGGAACCTCGGTGGGCGCATGACTGCTCAGTTGTGGTCCGACACCGCGCTCCAGGGCGGGATTGGTCCGGGCGTCGGCATCGAGCAGCCGCTCCAGTTCATCGGCCAGCGCTGGATCCTGCACCCGAACCGATTGCAGCTTCAGGACGCGCTCGCTGGTCGGCAGTTCGACCAGCAGATCGAACAGCTCGAAGGCACGGGCCTGTCGCTCAGCCGGTGTCATCGTCGACCAGCGCGACGTCACCCAGGCGAGTCAGCAGGAAGGCGCGCGCCTTGCGCCAGTCGCGCTTGAGCGTGGTCAGGGAAAGGTCCATTGCGGTGGCGGTCTCCTCCGCGTTCATGCCGGCGTAGAAGCGCAGTTCCACCAGCCGCGCCAGTCGGGCATCGATCGTCTCGAGCTCTTCCAGAGCGGCGTGCACGCTCAGTATCAGCTCGTGTTGGGCCGGGTCGTCAGCCACGTCGGCAACCGCGTCCAGATCCAGCACCGCAGCGCCACTGCCGCGCTTGCTGGCCAGATGCCGACGCGCATGATCGATCGCGATCTGCCGCATCACCCGCGCCGCGACGGCATAGAAATGCTGGCGGTCCTTCAAGCCCAGCGCTTCGGGCCGACCAAGCCGGAACCAGGCCTCGTGGACCAGCGAGGTGTCACCGAAACCGCCGCCCTGACCCTGCCGCACCTGTCGCGCAGCCATCCGCCGCAGGTCCTGGTAGACGCTGGCAAACAACTGCTCGGCCGCCTTGGCGTCGCCATTGCGCGCCTTGCCAATCAACACGGTGAGTTCAGCCAACGACCGCTCCGTGATTCCTGGGATGCAGGCATTGTCCACGATCCGCCTCCGGTGTGGGTAGTTTGGTGGTTCGAAAGCGAGGGCCCAAGGCACAGGGCCCAGGGCCCAGGGCCCAGTAGACCCGAGGCGTGGCGCACAGGATGTCGCGGTGTCGGGGTCGGATTCGAGAGGGCACAGGGCCCAGGGCACCGGGCCCTGAAGAGCGTCGGCCTGGTGCACAGGATGTCGGTTGGGGAGTCGGGTGGGAATCGGTATCGAAGGCGGCGTGAGAACGGGGACGGCGTCGAAGTACCGCCGCACTCGCAGACCGTAGCCGTGGCCATGCTGACATCGCAGGGCAGCGATGCTCTACAGTTCAGGTAGCGGCTGTCGGAACCGCCGGGCAAGGATCGATTCCGACCCCGAGGTGAGCCGCACCCACAACCACTTCACTCCGAAACTGCTCAACTTCCCGGGTGCAGTGATGCTGCCCTTCCAATCCATCGACCTTCAGGAGTCAATTCAATGAACCTCAGCGCCCTGCTCAGCATCGCCGGAATGAGCGTGCTGTCCGCCCAGGTGGTCGCCGCCGACTGCGCGCCTTTGCTGCAGCACGCCTACCGGCCGCTGGCGGCCAAGGCCGACCCGGCGCCGCTGTGCGATCTGTATGCCGGCAAGGTGCTGCTGATCGTCAACACGGCCAGCAAATGCGGCTTCACGCCGCAGTACGAAGGCCTGGAGGCGCTGCACGCCAACTATGCCGACAAGGGCCTGGCGGTGCTCGGCTTTCCGGCCAACGACTTCATGGGCCAGGAGCCAGGCACCGAAGAGGAAATCCGCGAGTTCTGCACGCTGACCTACGGCGTCAAGTTTCCGATGTTCGAGAAGGTCCAGGTCACCGGCGATGAAGCCACCCCGCTCTACCAGGCCCTGGCGGAAGCCGGCGGCGGACCGCCGAAGTGGAACTTCCACAAGTATCTGGTCGGCCGCGACGGCAAAGTCATCGCCGGCTATGGCAGCCGTGTCAAACCGGATGACGCCGAGTTGATTTCGGCCATCGAGGGGGCTTTGGCGGCGGAGTGAGCAGGAGGGCGACTGCGGCAATCGCGTTTGCTTCTGACAAACCATGAGCACTGGATTGCCGCGGCCCACGTCAGGACCGGTTTCTCGCGTCACTCGCTGCGCCTGCATCGACCAGTGCTGGCCGCGGCAATCCAGTCCGCTTGTGCCCGCAAACCTGCTGCAATCGACCCGCCAGGGCCAGGTCCATGCACAACGCCGACAGCGCGATGGCCCGGTCCAGGCGATCTGCCATCAGGGTCAGTTCGGCCTCGCTGTAGCGGCGCTCAGAAGCGTTCATGCCAATTCCCGTAGCCAGCACCGGTGTCCGCCACCGTAGGGTCGTCGAGCAGCCGGTCGAGCAGCGCTGGCAGGGCCGGATCGAGGGTGGCCGCCTCGCTCCGCATTGCCATCAGATCGAGGGCTGACTGATGCAACCTCACCAGCGCCCGGGCATCGGCCCAGTCATTCGGTCGATCCGGCTTGTCCAGGTGAGCCATCAACTTCATCAGGATCAGGACATCGACCGGCACCACGGGCACGTCTCGGCCATGCCAACGCAACGGCTGGCGGTTGGCGCTGGTAATGCTGCGTTGCCCCAGTCGACCGCTGCTGAACAGCAGATCGCAGTACTCGACAAGCTCCGGCAATTCGGCCACCGGCTGACGCTGGTAGCGTGCGATCCCCGGCAGGTGCTGCGTGCATGTGTAGCCCAGAGCTCGCAACACCCGATCAGCGGCCTCCTGATCGGCAAGGCGCAGCAGCGCATCGATGTCGCGGGTGGCGCGCTCATGACCGTGAATCGCAACCGCAAAGGCCCCGGCAATCGCGAACGGCAGGCCCGCAGCGTGAAAAGCCTCCACCAGTTCCAGCAGTGACTGCCGCAGTCGATCCGGAGTGATGTTCATGGCCGTAGTCTAGCCCGGGTGTTTCATGAACGTTCGTCGCGAGGCCGTCAAGGGCGCGTCGTGGTGCGGTTCGCGGACTGTTTGACGGTGACGGCGTAGTTTGCTCTACGTTGAGCCGGCAAACGGGAGCAAACCGCGCCACGGCGT
>DAIMJK010000328.1:0-3871 GCA_036722245.1 Lysobacterales bacterium | reverse complement strand
GCTGATGATGGCGACGCACAACATCTTTTCGCCCTCCAGCGGAAAGCCGATTCTCACGCCGTCGCAGGACATTGTGCTCGGTGCCTACTACCTCACGGTCGATCCGCGTTCGAAACCCGTCGAAGGGGTGCGACTGCCGTTCCTCGGTTCGGTCTCGGAAGTGCTCTCCGCCGAGTCGGATGGGGCGCTCAAAAAGCACGACTGGATCAATTTCCTCAATCCAGACTACCAAAAGACGCCAACCGTCTTTGGTAACAGCGAACGGAAGGTCATCCGCACCACCGTGGGCCGCGTGATTTTCAGCACGATCTGGCCCAAGCAGTTGGGCTTCGTCAATTTCGCGGTCGCGAAGAGCAAGCTGGGTGACTTGATCCTTGAAACGTATAAGGCCGTCGGGCGTGAGCAGACCGTCGAGGTGCTCGACAAGTTGAAGGATCTGGGCTTCCGCACCGCCATGATGGCCGGTCTTTCGATCGGGATTGACGACATGATCATTCCCGCCCGCAAGGAGCCGATCGTTGCCGCCGCCCGCAAGCGCGTGGACGAGGTGGACAACCAATACGGCAAGGGAATCATCACCGAGGGTGAGCGCTACAACAAGACCATCGATATTTGGACGAATGCGACCGACGATATCGCCAAGTGCGTTTACGAGGAGTTGCAGAACAACGGTGGACGCGAAGGGGTGAATCCGGTCTTCCTCATGATGGACTCCGGAGCACGGGGTAACAAGCAGCAGGTGAGACAGCTTTGCGGGATTCGCGGCCTCATGGCCAAGCCTTCCGGCGACATCATCGAGCGTCCGATCCTTTCCTCCTTCCGCGAGGGATTGAGCGTTCTCGAATACTTCATCTCCACCCACGGCGCCCGCAAGGGACTGGCCGATACCGCGCTCAAGACCGCCAACTCGGGTTATCTGACCCGCCGACTGGTGGACGTGGCGCAGGACATGGTGGTCACCGAAACCGACTGCGGCACCAACAACAGCCTGACCATGACCGCGATCGTCGAAGGCGGCGATGTGGTCGAGCCGCTGCGTGATCGCGTGCTCGGGCGACTGGTGGCCGAAGACGTCTACCTGCCTGGCGATGACGACGAGCCGGTCGTGACCCGCAACACCCTGCTCGACGAGCAATGGGTGCAGAAGCTGGAAGATCTGGGCGTGCAGCACATTCAGGTGCGCTCGCCGATCACCTGCGAGGCCCGTTTCGGTGTTTGCAAGTCCTGCTATGGCCGTGATCTGGCCCGTGGCCATCTGGTCAACAAGGGTGAGGCGGTTGGCGTCATCGCGGCACAGTCCATCGGCGAGCCCGGTACCCAGCTGACCATGCGTACCTTCCACATCGGTGGCGCGGCATCGCGAGTTGCGGCGCAGGATCACGTCCAGGTCAAGACCACCGGGACGGTGCGGCTGCACAACCTCAAGACCGTGCTGCACTCCAACGGCAATCTGGTCGCGGTGTCACGCTCGGGCGAGCTGTGTATCGACGATCCGCATGGCCGCGAGCGCGAGCGCTACAAGGTGCCCTACGGCGCGGTGCTCAGTGCCCACGACCAGGCGCCGGTGAAGGCCGGTCAGACCGTCGCCAACTGGGATCCGCATACCCATCCGATCATTTCAGAAGTGGCCGGCAAGGTGCGCTTTTCCGACTTCGTCGATGGCATCACCGTGATCGAGCAGGTAGACGAGATGACCGGCTTGCAGAGCTTCGTGGTCACTGATCCGAAGCGACGCGGTGGGGCGGCCAAGGAACTGCGGCCGATGATCATCCTGGAGGGTGAGGACGGCATGCCGCTGGCACTCCCGGGTACCGATATTCCGGCTCAGTACTTCCTGCCCGCCGGTGCGATCATCAGCCTGCAGGACGGCGCGGAAGTCGGCGTCGGTGACGTCGTCGCGCGTATTCCGCAGGAATCCTCCAAGACCCGTGACATCACCGGCGGTCTGCCGCGCGTGGCCGATCTGTTCGAGGCGCGCAAGCCGAAGGAGCCGGCGATCCTGGCCGAGCGCTCCGGCGTGGTCAGCTTCGGCAAGGACACCAAGGGCAAGCAACGGCTGATCATCAAGGACTCCGAAGGCAACGAGCACGAAGAGCTGATTCCGAAATGGCGTCACATCATCGTGTTTGAAGGCGAGCATGTGGAGAAGGGCGAAATCGTCGTCGACGGTGAGCTCAATCCGCATGACATCCTGCGTCTGCTCGGCATCGAGCCGCTGGCCGCGTATCTGGTCAAGGAGATCCAGGACGTTTACCGGCTGCAGGGCGTGAAGATCAACGACAAGCACATCGAGTCGATCATTCGTCAGATGCTGCGCAAGGTCGAGATCACCGAGCCGGGCGACACGCGCTATCTGCGCGGTGAGCAAGTCGACCGGATGCGGGTGGCGGAAGAGAACCAGCGTTGCGTGACCCGCAACGAGGAAGGCGCCAAGTTCGATTCCATCCTGCTTGGCATTACCAAGGCCTCGCTGGCGACAGAGTCGTTCATCTCGGCGGCGTCTTTCCAGGAGACCCCCGGGTGCTCACGGAAGCTGCGGTACGCGGCGCCCGCGACAACCTGCGCGGCCTGAAGGAAAACGTCATCGTCGGTCGGTTGATTCCTGCCGGTACGGGACTTGCCTTCCACGACAAGCGGCGTGAACGCGCCGACGTGTCGGCCGAAGAGCTCGAGGCAATCGGCATGGCGACCAAGCCCGCCCGGGTCGAGGACTTCGCCGAATAGCGGGCGGCGTTGGAGGGGGTGAGAGGCAACGTGAGTTGTGAGGACGTTGCATGGATCCGAGGGCCCAGGGCCCAGGGCCCAGGGCCCAGGAAGGTCAAGAGCCGGGTCGACCCACTCGGCAGCATTCGCCTCGGACCGGCTTTGTACTGGGCCCTGGGCCCTGAGCCCTGGGCCCTTGATCCAGAAGGCATACTGAAGCATGAGTTCGACTCGAACTCGTTTCGGCACGCCCGCTTGACAGAATTCAAAAAAAACTGCTACATTCTCCGGTCTCGACAGGCCGGAAACGGTCTGTCGTTTGTTTTCTTAAGGGATGCTCCATGGCGACGATCAACCAGCTCGTGCGCAAAGCGCGCCGACCAAAGACCTACAAGAGTGCCTCGCCGGCGCTGGAAAACTGCCCGCAGCGTCGGGGTGTCTGCACGCGCGTCTACACGACCACTCCGAAGAAGCCCAACTCTGCGCTGCGCAAGGTGGCCAAGGTGCGTCTGACCAACGGCTTCGAAGTGATCAGCTACATCGGTGGCGAAGGCCACAACCTGCAGGAGCATTCGGTGGTGCTGATCCGCGGCGGTCGCGTCAAGGACCTGCCGGGCGTGCGCTACCACACCGTTCGCGGCAGCCTGGATGCCGCCGGGGTCGCCAAGCGCAAGCAGGCGCGCAGCAAGTACGGCGCCAAGCGCCCCAAATCCTGATCTAGAGCGAGGATAAGCAGATGTCCCGGAAAGGCTCCCATGGGCCGCGTGAAATACTGCCCGACCCAAAGTTCGGCAGTGAAATGATCGCTCGCTTTGTCAACATGATCATGCGCAGCGGCAAGAAGTCGGTCGCCGAGAAGATTCTCTACGGCGCGATCACCGATATCGAGCGCAAGTCCGCCACCCCACTCGACCTGGTCGAGAAGGCGATCAGCAACGTCTCGCCAGCGGTCGAGGTCAAGTCTCGCCGTGTCGGTGGTGCGACCTATCAGGTCCCGGTGGAGGTGCGTCCGACACGTCGCACCGCGCTGGCGATGCGCTGGATGATCGATGCCGCGCGCAAGCGTGGTGAAAGCACGATGCCGCGCAAGCTGGCAGCCGAGTTGATGGATGCCGCCGAGAATCGCGGCGCGGCCGTGAAGAAGCGCGAGGAAACGCACCGCATGGCG
>DAIMJK010000327.1:0-3884 GCA_036722245.1 Lysobacterales bacterium | reverse complement strand
GAGGCACTGGCGTCGACGACCAGCCACAAGGCGAGCGGGCTGTCGCGCTCGGCCTCGCGCACATAGGCGCGGTCGCTGCGGGCATACAGCCGCCAGTCGATCTGTCGCGGCTCGTCGCCCGGCTGATAGGGCCGGTACTGCAGAAACTCCATCCCCGCGCCGCGTTCGCGACTCTGCTGGCGACCGCTGCCGGCGCCATGCACGCCGCTGCGGCTGCGCAACTGCAACTGGCGCAGCTGGGCCCGCAGCTCGGCCGGGATCAGGTCCATGGTCGGTACCGAGTGCCGGCGCGCCTAGGCCGGGCCCGGCAGATGCTTGAGCAACAGCGTCACGATCTCGTCGGTGCTGCGCTGCTCGGCCTCGGCCAGGAAGGACAGCAGCAAGCGGTGTCGCAACACCGGCGCGGCGAGGGCGTGAATGTCCTCGCGGGTGGCGGCATAGCGACCGTGCAGCAACGCGCGCGCCTTGGCACCGAGCACCAGCGCCTGGCCGGCCCGCGGACCGGCGCCCCAGCGGACCCATTGGCGGATCTCCGGCAGCGCGTCCGGCCCGGGCCGCGTCGCCCGTACCAGTCGGGTGATCCACTCGAGCAGATCGCCACTCAAGTGCACCTCGCGCACCAGCTTGCGCAGCTCCAGCAGCCGTGCGCCATCGAGCACCTGCGGCACCTTGGCGCTCTCGCTGCCGGTGGTCAGGCTCAGGATCGCACGCTCTTCGTCCTCGGATGGGTAATCGACCTTGAGCTGCAGCAGGAAGCGGTCCAGTTGCGCTTCGGGAAGCGGATAGGTGCCGGCCTGTTCGATCGGATTCTGCGTCGCCAGCACGAAGAAGGGCTGCGGCAGCGGCCGCGTCACGCCGCCATAGCTGACGGTCTGCTCCTGCATCGCCTCCAGCAGCGCGGCCTGGGTCTTCGGCGGCGTGCGGTTGAGCTCATCGGCCAACAACAGATTGGTGAACACCGGCCCGGGCTGGAAGCGGAAGCGCCGATGACCACTCGAAGGATCCTCTTCCAGCAACTCGGTGCCCAGGATGTCGCTGGGCATCAGGTCCGGCGTGAACTGGATCCGATGAAAATCCAGCGCCAGCGCCTCACCCAGCGTACGCACCAGCAAGGTCTTGCCCAGCCCCGGCACCCCCTCAAGCAGACAATGGCCACCGGCCAGCAGCGCCACCAGCATCTGCTCGACGACTTCAGCCTGACCCACGACCGCCTGGCCGATGGCCTGGCGCAAATCTTGAAGGTCTGACGTGATCTTCTCGCTGCTCGCTGGGGTCATGTCCTGTCGCTCTGTTGGAGTTCGTTGTTTAGGGCCCAGGGCTCAGGGCCCAGAAAAGCCCGCCAAACCCATGGCTGGCGAGGGTGCTGGGGCCCCTGCTCTTACTGGGCCCTGGGCCCTATGCCCTGGGCCCTGCTCTTGACTGCTCTTGACTGCTCTTGCTGGGCCCTGGGCCCTGAGCCCTGAGCCCCTCGCTCCATCAATGCCCCGACTCACACACTTGCCCTCAGCTACCTAAGGCATATACGACTATGTTGACCCCAAACCGCGTGTTGTCCACCGCCAGCCAGCGTTTGTTGCGCCAGTCATAGTCCCATTCGCAGCCGTAGTCCTTGTTGCTGTAGAGCACGCCCAGTCGGCCGTTGATCTCGATGCCCTTGAGGTAGTCGTGGACCAGATCGTCGCCCCAGCCGTTGAGTTCCATCGAAGTCGTCGGTGGGCCGTCGAACTTGAAGAAGCTGCTGTACAGCGGGTGGTCGTTGGACAGCTTGTGCAGTGCCTGGGGTCCGAAGATGCGGGCCATTTCGGCTTCGAAGGACTTGGCGAACAGGCCGTCGATGTCGTGGTTGCAGTCATCGGCGAAGACGAAACCGCCGTTGCGCACATAGCGTTCGAAGTTGCGCCGCTCGTCCGGGTTGAACTCGACCAGCTTGTGGCCGGCGATGTAACAGAACGGTGCACCGAGCATGCGCGGATCCGACAGCGCCAGCACATGCTCGGTCGGATCCACCCGCAGACTGGTGTAGTCGATCAGCGAGGTGATCAGATTGCTCGGCATCCGCTCATCGACATCCCAGTTGCCCGACTCGTAGCTGAGCCGGGTAAACCAGAAGTCGTATTCGGCCGGCGCCGCTGGCGCAGGCCGTAGCGTCATTGCGCCGATGAGCGTCGAGGCCAGACACAGGAACTGGCGCCTTGAGGACTTGGGGCCCAGGGCACAGGGCCCAGGGCCCAGTTGGTTCGGGCTATGCATGTTGCCACGCGCGTGCTGTACCTCGCGTGCTCCGTCCACCTCTGATAGAGCCAGCGCACCCTTTCCGACCCCAGCTCGCGACACTCCCTGGGCCCTGGGCCCTGGGCCCTGGTCCCTCAGATTCATGAGCATCCCTCGGAACATCAGTCTGAACCGCACCCCACGCGTCACCTAAACCGCATCCGACAACGACGTAAAGGTAAAGTCCCGCACCTTCATCGCCGGCACCATCGCCAGGAAGGTGTTCTGGCCGCCACCGATCGACAGCCGCTCGGGGATGCCCAGCTCTTCGATGTTGTTGAGCATGATCACCGGCGATTCGTTGAAGCGCATGTTCTTGATCGGGTATTTCACTTCGCCATCTTCGATGTAGAAGGTGCCGTCGCGAGTCAAGCCGGTCAGCAGCACGGTCTGCGGGTCGACCATGCGGATGTACCAGGTGCGGGTGACGAGAATGCCGCGGCGGGTGCTCTTGACCAGCTCGTCGGTGCTCTTGTCACCGCCGGCCATGATGAAGTTGCCGGGCTGGCCGTGCGCCTCCTTCTCGTGCTTCTGGGCCCAGTAGCGCGAATAGCGCAGATTGCTGACCTTGCCCTTCTCGATGATCGCTTGCTTCGTGCGCGGCATGCCTTCCTGATCCCACGGCAGCACCGGGACCCGCGGATCGGCCGGGTCGGTCCACATCTGGACCCGCTCGTCGAAGACCTGCTCGCCGATGCGGTTGCCGCCGCCCTTCTTGGCCAGGAAGCTGCGACCCTCGTCGGCCTGGCGGGCATCGAAGCCGAACAGCATGAAGGTGATCAGGCCGGAGGCGGCTTCGGGTTCGAGCACGACGGTGTACTTGCCCGGCTCGATCGCCTTGGCATCGACCGAACCCTTGGCCTTGCGAATCGCGACCGCAATGCTCTGCTTGGCGTCGAAGTTCTTGGCGTCAGTGACGTTCTTCGAGACCCAGCCCGAGCCCATGTCGTCCTCGGTGCGGACAGTGCAGGTGTAGTCGAGCGCGGTATCGGTCTGGTAGGCGAAGTTGCCGGCACTGCTGGCCATCGCCACAAAGGTGCGGGTGTCGGTCAGGAAGCCGGCGGCAACCAGTTTTTCCTTCTTGCAGGCCTCGATCGAAGCGGCGGCCGCCTTGGCCCGGAACTCCGGGTCGACCGCATCGGTGCCCTTGCTGAAGGTCGGCGTATCGACATACTTCTGCTTGCCCAGCGCCGGCATGAACTCGTCGTTTTCCGGTGCCAGCCGGGCCAGATCCTCGGCCGCCTTGACCACCCGCTTGAGCGATTCGGCGTCGAAGGCGTTGGTCGTCGCCGTGCCCGAGCGCTTGCCAAAGGCAACCTGCACCACCAGCTGGGTGTCGGTCACTTCACCGCTGGTCGACACGCTGTTGCGCGCAAAACGGATATTGCCGGTGCGCTCACCGGCCAGGATGGCGGTGCATTCGTCCGCCTCGGACAGCTCGATCACCTGGTCGAGAATGGCCTTGGCCTGGGGTTCGGTCATGATGGTCATTGGGTGCGTCCTGAGGTTGCCTGATGCGAAATTCGAGTTCGGTCGTTCTTCAAGTGCTTTAGGGCCCAGGGCCCAGGGCATAGGGCCCAGTCAGAGCCGCCCTGCCGGGCCGTGGGCCCTGC
>DAIMJK010000326.1:0-3895 GCA_036722245.1 Lysobacterales bacterium | reverse complement strand
ACAGTTGCTTTGTCGCCCATTACGCACGATGCCGCCGTTTCCGGCAAGTCGATTGAGCCCACCCAGGCGGGTCACTCCGCACTTGGGGATTCACCAAGGCCTACCCAGGTCGCAGCCATCTCGCGACGCTGGGCTGGCCTGCCAAGAGCATCCAAAGCGATGCGGAGCATCGCACTCCAAAGGGGGCTGCGCACCCAGGATCTAGTGCACCCGCCCCAACAACCGTGATGGCAGCAGCTTGATCCGCTCTATCAACGTCGCGCTGAGCCAGGACGGCGCCTGGCGCGCGGCGACCAGGAAGCGGCGCGCAGCTTGCGGATTCTGCTTGAGCTGCCAGTAGCGTCCGACCGCGGCTTCGACGCTGAGCCGGCAGGAGCCGGTGCGCACCGGCTTGAGCAGCATCCGGTAGACCTGGCCTTCGTTGATCAGGTCGATCGCCAGCTGGGCGTTGGCGCGATCGGTCATGACCACGGTCGCGATGTGCGGGTGATAGTGCTTGAGCGACTTGAGCATCTCGGTCAGATCACCGCGATGGCCTTCGGTTTCGGAGATGATGACGCCGGTTTCGTGCTGCTCCAGCACCTGCAGCGCGCGCTCGGCACTGGTCGCGAAACGGACCTGGTACTGCTCACCGAGGATCTCGCGCAGGCGTCGCTGGGTCTCGCCATCGTCCTCGATCACCAGGATTCCGACCTGACGACGCGCTTCGTCCTGCTCACGCTCGCTGACCGGCCCGCTGATCACCACCGGTGCTTCGCGTGCGATCTTGCCCGCCAGTTCCACCAGCGCCACCAGCGCACGGTTGTCCCACGGCTTGTTGACGTAGCGAAAGACCTCGCCTTCGTTGACCGAGCCCAGGATGGCCTGCAGGTCGGCGTAGCCGGTCAGCAGGATGCGCATCGCCCGCGGTTGCGCGGCGCGTATCTCGCGCAGCACTTCGACCCCGGTCATCACCGGCATGCGCTGGTCGCAGACGATGACGTCGATGTCCTTGTCTTTCGCCAGCGCGATCGCCTCGTTCGGGTCGGCCGTGATGTACACCTCATGATGCCGAAACAGCGCCCGCAAGGCCCGCAGGATGCGGGACTCATCGTCGATGCACAGGATTCGCAAGGGGCGCTGGGTCACGATATCGGTCCGTTGGTGTGGCTCTGGGCTGCTTGTCGCAGCGCAGCATGCTCTACCGGGAGACTAACGCTGAACGTGGTGCCAATGTTTGGCGTACTTCGCACCTTGATGCTTCCGCCGTGGGCATGGATGATCTTGTGCACGATCGACAGTCCCAGACCGGTACCCTCACCAACTGCCTTGGTGGTGAAGAACGGATCGAAGATTTTCGGCAACACGTCCTCGGCAATGCCCGAACCGTTGTCTTCCACTTCAACCTCGACAAAGTCGCCATTGCGTCGAGAGCGCAAGGTCAACAGGCCTTTTTCACCCATCGCCTGGGCCGCATTGGTGATCAGATTGAGAAAGACCTGATTGATCTGGCTCGGTACGCAGCGCACCTGCGGAACGGCCTGCAATTCCTTCACTACTTCGATGCGGTCGCGCAATTGATGTTGGGCGATGGTCAGCGCGCTCTCGATGCCCTCATTGAGATTCATCAGATCCATGCCATCACGATCGACGCGCGCAAATCCTTTCAGATTGCGCACCAGATTGGTCAGCTGGTCGATTCCCTCAACCGAGTCCTTCAACAAATCCCGCGCATCGGCCAGATCCGATTGGGCGATGACCTGCAAGGCACCGGCGAGCTTGGCCGCGGCCTGGCGTACCGCCTGCTGGCTGGCGGCCGAGGACAAGTCGGCGCGGGACAGCTTCTGCAGCCAGTCGGCTGCGGTGGAGAGCCGCTTGCTGCTCTGGTCGAAATGCTCCTCAACCAATTCGCCGACGACTTCGACATTGCTTTTGACAAAACCCAGCGGGGTATTCATTTCATGCGCCACGCCGGCGATCATCTGACCGAGCGATGCCAGCTTGGTGGTGTGGATCACCTGCGCCTGGCTGCTTTGCATGGTTTGCATCTCGCCTTCGATGCTTGCCAGCCGCCGGCGTGCGCCAGCGCCGCGTAGCGCAAACACCACAGCGGCAATCAACGCCAGGCCGGCGACTCCGGCAAGCACCATGACTTCGATGTCCATCATTCTTTTCGCGTGCTCCTGAAGCGGTGGCAGGTGTCGAACCAACCCCTCAATGGTCGAATCGCTCCGCATTTCGTCCGCGGCCGACCATCCACGTCCATAGATTACGTGAAATGTCGCAGACTGACGGGCACAAGACAACGGCCCAATGGCGCTTATTGACGTATCGTCAGCATCGACGGTCGCGGATGTGTCCCAGCGCACGAAAACCGGAGCCGTGTAAAGTTGGGGGCGGGTAGAGCGCCCAGGGCAAAGGTCCAGGGCCCAGTCACGGCAAGAGCCGCCAGCGGCGTTAGCAATTTGGGCTTGCGAAGTCACGACTCTGACGTGGTTGAGCAACACCAGACTCGCACTCGCACACAACCCGGGGAGGGGGATTGATGTCGTTGCCATGGAAATCGATCCTGCTGGTGCTTGCGCCGCTGGCAGGAATCCTGTCTTGCGCCGTGCTCGCCGGCAGTCAGCCGTGGTCGCTGGCGGTTACCGCAGGTGTGACGGTCTGGGTCGCGCTATGGTGGATCTTCGCCCCGGTTCCGGTGGCCGTTACCGCACTGATTCCGCTGGCGGTGTTTCCCCTGCTGAGCGTGCTGACCCCGGTCCAGGTCGCACAGGCCTATGGTCATGAAGTCATCCTGCTGCTGGCCGGCGGCTTCATGCTGTCGGCCGCGATCGAGGCCGCCGGCGCGCATCGGCGACTGGCCTTCGGGATGCTGCGGCTGACCGGCACCGGCAGTGCTCGCCGGGTGCTGTGGGGTTTCGTCCTGACCAGCGGGATCCTGAGCATGTGGATCAGCAACACCGCCACCGTGCTGGTACTCACACCGGTCGCGCTGGCCGTGCTGGGCCCGAACCGGGATTCGACCCTGACCGTGCCGTTGATCCTTGGCATCGCCTATGGCGCCAGCGTTGGCGGTATGGGTACGCCCATAGGCACGCCACCGAACCTGATCTTCCGCTCCGTCTACGAGTCGCAGACCGGCAACGAGATCGGCTTTCTGGCCTGGTTCAAGTTCAGTTTGCCGATCCTCGCCCTGGTGCTGCCGATCATCGCGCTGTGGCTGGGCCGACGCTTGCAGGGTGCCGGTGTGGGCGAACTGCCCCGGCTCGGTCCCTGGCAGACGGTCGAAATCCGCGCAGTAGCCTGCTTCGGCCTGGTCGCCCTGGCCTGGGTCACTCGCACCGAACCCTTTGGTGGCTGGCGCGCCTGGACCGGCCTGGACGGCGCCAGCGATGCCAGCGTGGCGCTGCTCGGGGTACTACTGATGGCGGTCATGCCGGACGGACGCGGCGGCAAGGTGCTGGAGTGGCCGGTGGCCGAGCGGATCCCGTGGGGGACGCTGGTGCTGTTCGGTGGCGGTCTGGCGCTGGCCGCGGCCTTCACCGAGTCCGGTCTGGGTGAGTTGCTGGCCGGTGCCATGCTGGGACTGGCCGCGCTGCCGCTGCCGCTGATGCTGCTGTTGTTGTGTCTGTCGGTGAGCTTTCTGACCGAGATCACCAGCAACACCGCGACCACCGCCTTGCTGATGCCGGTGCTGGCCGCCGCGGCGATGGCCGCCGGGGTGGAGCCAGCCCTGTTCATGCTGCCGGCCGCGCTGGCCGCCTCGATGGCCTTCATGCTGCCGGTCGCCACCGCACCCAACGCGATCGCCTTCGGCACTGGCTTGATTCCGGCGCCAAGGATGATTCGCGAGGGCTTCATGATCGACATTCTGGGCGTGCTGGCGGTCACTACGGTGGTTTATTTTGCGATG
>DAIMJK010000325.1:0-3901 GCA_036722245.1 Lysobacterales bacterium | reverse complement strand
AGTTTGCTCTACGTTGAGCTGCCAAACAGGAGCAGACCGCGCCACGGCGTGCCCGCTTTGTCCAGGGCGGGTGGCGGTCGCAGTAGCAGGGTCATGACATGTCGGAGCCAGATCCTCGAGCAGGATCGCAAACTCGTCCCCACCCAGCCGCGCCACCGTGTCGGAGGCGCGGATCGCCGACTGGATGCGGCTGGCCGCCTCCTTCAGCAGTTCATCGCCAACGAGGTGACCGACGCTGTCATTGACCACCTTGAAACGGTCCAGGTCGACGAACAGCACGGCGAAACCACGCTCCCGATTGAGCTTGTAGCGAATCAGGGCAAGCTCGAGCCGATCGAGCAGGAAGCTGCGATTGGGCAGACCGGTGAGGCCGTCGTGCAAGGCCTGATGCTTGAGCCGTTCCTCGATGCGCCGCCGCTCGCCGATCTGATCGACCAGTTCGCGATTGGTCGCGGCCAGCTCTACGGTGCGATCGGCCACCGGCTGTTCCAGATCCAGATAAGCCTGTTGCAATGAATCCTTCGCGCGCTTGCGTTCCAGGCCGGTCGCGATGTGATAGCCGACGAAGGTCAGCAGTTCCAGATCGCGGTCGCTGAAGACCACCTCGGGCGAGTAGCTCTGCACGGCCAGGACACCGGCTGGCCGCTCGTCGCAGATCAGCGGCACGCCCAGCCAGCACACCGCCCGCGGTCCGAAGCTGTGGACCTCGCCGGCCGCAGCGAGTTCGAGTATGCGGGCACGATCGGCGAGCATCGGCCGACCCTGCCGCAGCACGTACTCGGTCAGCCCCTTGCTCAGCTTGCGCCGGGGCCGGGACGCATCGAGTTCATCAACCGAATACGGAAAGATCAGCTCGCTGCCATCACCGGACAGCAGCGCAATGTAGAAATTGCGCGCGTACAGCAGCTCACCGACCACCCCATGCACCGCCTGGTAGAAGTCCTCCAGCGTCTCGGCTGTCACCGACAGCTCGGCGATCCGGAACAGCGCCCGTTGCAGGCGCTCGCCACGCTGGCGCTCACCGACTTCCAGCCGCAATTCCAGGTTGGCTTCGTTGAGCGCACGTGTACGCGCCTGCACCCGCGCTTCCAGCTCATCACGTGCTTCCTTGCGCTCGAGCGCGGTCAGCACATGCTGCGCCACGTAGCTCAGCACGGTCTCATCTTCGGCGCTGAAGCGATGCTGCTCATCGTAGCTCTGTACCACGATCGCGCCGCGGACCCGCCCTGCGCGGACCATCGGCACACCCAGCCAGTCGGCACTGTCCGGCCCCAAGGCTTCATCGCGCGGCACGCCCAGCCGCTTGCGCACCACCTCCGAGGGTCCGCGCGCGACTTCCGCGGTACGGATCACCGCCAGGGTCAGACTGGACTCCAGATCGGCCAGCGGGATCTCGGCCTCGCCATCGAACACGATCTTGTCTTCGGTGTCGACGAAGTACATGAAGCGCAAGGTGCCGCGCTCCGGGTCGTAGCGCACGATGGCCAGATTCTCGGCGTACATCAGGCCTTCCAGAATCCGGTGAATGCCACGCAGCATCTGCGGCATCTCCAGATCGCCGCTGGCCATGTCGGCCATCGCGAACAGCGCCCGCTGGATGCGCTCGGCGCGCTCCAGCGCCGCCACCTGCTCGCTGAGCGCGCGGGTCTGCTGATCACGGTCGATCCAGCTCCGCACCACCTCCAGCAGATCCAGCCAGGATGGGCTGGCAGGCTCCGCAGCGCCCGCACGCCAGCACAGCCGACCGATCCGCCGATCCTCCTGCATGACCCAAACCGCGTGCCCCGCAGCCACCGCCGAGCCGTCCGTACACTCCGAATCGCCCAGCCGCAGCTCCAACCCGGCCAGGCCAAACTCGTCCGCGCCAACGCTGGCCAGACAGGCCTGCAACTGCGCCAGATCAGCGGCCAGCAGCACCCGCAACAAGGGCGTCGTCCCTGGGCCAATCGAGGTGGACATAGGCAAAGCCGACACAGCAACTACCGCGTGTGAGGTTTCGTTACCAGTCTAGCGTGAAGCTGCGTGGCGGGGCGGCCCGCAGTGGAGACTCTTCCTGCCGCTGGCGTTCTTCTCGGGCGCAAGACCTTCACAACACCCTGAATCGCGCCGCATTCCATGACTTCGATCGACGGGCCAGGTTCTTTCGATTCCGATTCCGATTCCGATTCCGACCCCGAGCCCGACCCCGAGCGGGCCGGTCTCGAAAGCACCCTTATGGCATCGAGTACGAGTACGAGTACGAGTACCGCGATGCTGAGTACGAGTACGACCCCGCTGTCGACCCGTAGCGGGCGACCGTCGCGGTTCCATCCTTGCCCGGCCACTGGCGCAGTGCTCGTGCTCTCTCTGCGACCTCCGCGTCTTTCGCGTGGGCTGCTCTTCGCTGTTGATATCGAAGCCTGCCTGACCACATCAGCTTGACTCGCACCCCTCTACCTACTACTTCTGCTCCTGCTCCGCTGTTGCTTTCCTTTGTGTCCTTTGTGTCCTTTGTGTTGAATGCTCTGGCTCTGGCTCTGGCTCTGGCTCTGGCTCCGGCTCCGGCTCTGGCTCTGGCTCTGACAATGGACGAGGACAAGCCGACAACTCATTCCAGCGGCCGCAGCCAATAGGCGTGGTGGATGCGCGGATGACGGGCGAAGTCGGCCGGGATGGACTGCTTGCCCAGATCCTCGACCTCCCAATCCTGCGTCAGCTGCGGGTCCAGTGTGAAGCGCTCCCGGTTGCAGACAAACAGAATCCGGCCATGCTGGCTCAGATGCGCGCGGGTCAGCTGCAGCAGTTCCAGATGATCGCGCTGGACGTCAAACACGGTATCGGTGCGCTTGGAATTGGAGAAGGTCGGCGGATCGACATAGGCCAGATCGAAATGCTGGCGGGGCTGTTGCCGCAGCCAGCCCATCACGTCGGCCTGCATCAGCTTGTGGCGGGCCGGATCGATGCGGTTCAGTTCGAAGTTACGCTCGGCCCAGCTGACGTAAGTCGGTGACAGATCGATGCTCAGACTGCGGCTGGCACCCCCGGCGGCTGCATGCACGCTGGCGCTGGCGGTGTAGCAGAACAGGTTCAGCACGCGGCTGTCCCGCGCCTGTACACGCAACCGGGCGCGCAGATCGCGGCTGTCCAGAAACAGCCCGGTGTCGAGGTAGTCGGCCAGATTGACCCAGAACTTCAGCCCGGCCTCGTCAACCTGGAAAAACTCGGCCGAGTCGTCCAGGCGCTCGTACTGCTTGCGGTCGCGGCGCCGTTCGCGGCGCTTCAGATAGATGTGCTCGGGCGGGATCTGCAGCGCGCGCTGGAGCGCGTGGACCAGATCGGCCAGCCGCTCGCTGGCGGTCTCGGGCGGAATCGTCCTGGGTGGCGCATATTCCTGCACGTGGGCGCGTTCGCCGTAAAGATCGATGGCAGCGCTGTATTCGGGCAGGTCGGCGTCGTACAAGCGGTAGCAGCTCAGGCCCTGCTTGCGCGCCCAGCGACCGAAATGGGCCAGGTTCTTGCGCAGGCGGTTGTAGACCATTTCGGTACCCGCCCGCTGGAACTTCGGCGCCGACTCCGGCGCGCGTTCGGACGGTACCGCCGGCGGCTGCACCACCCCGAGCAGCAACTGGCAGTCGATCGGCCCGTTGCGCAGCTCCAGCGCCCGCTCGGCCCGTAGCCCGGTCGCCCGCGACAGCGCCTGGCCGCCGGTCAGCAGCGCGAAGCGCCAGCCCACCGCGACCTCGCCGAGCCGGGCGCCGAAGGCACGATGCAGTGGCAGCAATGAGCGTTCATCGCCGAGGCGCTCGCCATAGGGGAGATTGGCTACGATCAGGCCCGGTGCGCTGCGCGCTGGATCGGTCGTGGCGCCGAGCGAACCCAGGTCGAGCCGGCTCGCATCGCCCTTCTGCAGCCGCACGTGACC
>DAIMJK010000324.1:0-3912 GCA_036722245.1 Lysobacterales bacterium | reverse complement strand
CCTGCAACTCGTGTGCAAGCACATTGAGCAGCACTTCGGAATCGGACTCGGTGTTGATATGGCGCCGGTCCTCGACGAACAACTCGCGCTTCAACTCGGCCGAGTTGATCAGGTTGCCGTTGTGCGCCAGCGCGATGCCGAAGGGTGAGTTGACGTAGAAAGGCTGCGCCTCGGCCGCGCCCTCCGAACCCGCGGTCGGGTAACGGCAATGGCCGATACCGACCGGGCCGCGCAGCCGCGCCATCTCGCTCGCCTCGAACACGTCGCGCACCAGGCCGTTGCCCTTGTGCAGGCACAGCCGCAGCGCATCGGCGGTGGCGATGCCGGCCGCGTCCTGACCGCGATGCTGGAGCACGGTGAGGCCGTCATAGAGCGCGCCAGCAACGTCCGCCCGACCGACGATTCCGATGATTCCGCACATCTCGTTCAGCTACTCCAGTGATTCGTCATCGAGCGTCAAGCGTGCATCCGGGTCGGTGTCCGCGGGCGGCACCATCGGCCGTTCAAGCTGCCCCGGCATCCCGGGCATCGCGGGCAGTTTGGGCGACAGTCCAGACAGACCCGCCTCCGGGTTGGCGATCATCTCACGCACGTTGGCCGGCAAGAAGAGCAGCAAGGCACCGCTGGCCTGGGCCACCGTGGGCATCAGACGCGATTGCTGCCACCAGTCACTCTGGTCGAAGCGCACCAGCATGCCGACCCAGAACAGCGCAACCACGACCAGCAGGCCGCGCGCAACCCCGAACACCAGACCCAACATCCGGTCGGTGCCGGACAATCCGACCGTCCGGACCAGCTGCTTGATCAGGTACAGAAACAGCGCACCGACCACCGAGGTCAATATGTAAATGGCCAGCGCGGCGATACCGACGCGCAGCGGAACCACATCCACGCCCTGCAGGAACTGCTCAGCGACCGGACTGGCGAAATGAAAGGCCAGCAGCACCCCGGCGATCGCGATCGCCAGGCTGGCCACTTCCACCACCAGCCCGCGCATCAGGCTCACCAGCGCCGACAGCAACAACACGCCGATGATCAGCCAGTCGGCCCAGTTCAAAGCCGCCGCGGTCTCGCTCACGGATAGGTGACGACCAGCCCGTCGAGCTTGCGCCTGCTCTTGATGTCGGCGACCGCGCGGTCGGCATCCTCACGCCGTGCCAGAGGTCCGACGCGGACCCGGTACAGGACCTTGCCATTGCTGGGCATACGCTCGAAGTAGGCCACATGACCGATGCCGCGCAGTTCGGCGACCAGCTTCTCGGCCGCCTCGGTGGTGCTGAACACGCCGACCTGGACCGCCCAGCCGCTGACCACCGGCTGCGCCACCCGGCTCGCGGTAGGCACGGGCAGATCCAGCTCGGCCACCTGGGCCGAGATCTCCGGCATCGACTTGCGCACCGACAGACGCAGCTTTTCCGCCGCAGGACGATCGGCTACCGGCTGACTGATCACCCGCTGCAGAGTGCGCTCGCCGGCCTTGACCGGCTCGATGCTGGCTTCGACCCCTTGCTGTTTCAGCCGCCGCACCAGCCGATCGGCATTGGCTTGATCGCCGAAACTGCCGAAACGCACGACATAGCGCCCATCGGCGGGTGCAGGTGCAACCGGCGTTGGCATTGGCGCTGTCTCTGGCGTCGTGGAGGTCGGCGGTGGCGTGCTCTGAAGTGGGGCGGTCCGCACCACCGCTGACTCGCTGCCGTCCGGACCCACATCGTCGGAGCCCGGCGGACTGGGATCAGTCCGCTCGCCCAGCGCCGAGGAAACGGGTACCGGATCGACCGGCAGACGGCGTGTCTCGGTAGGCTTCGGCGGAATATCGAGCGTCACTTCGCGCGTGTCGATCTCCGGCGGTGGACCATCGAGCAACATCGGCACGAAGATCACCGCCAACAAGATCAGCACCGCGGCGCCGATCAGCCGCTGTCGCAAGGCCGGATCCATGCTCGCTCCCATCGGTAAGTGTGAACGCGATTATAGGGGCTAGCGGGCGGCCGCCGTGATTCGGCTTCGACGTGGGTGCGATGAAGACCGGTGCGGTAGTGGGGGCTGTGGCGGTTTGCAGTTGGGAGTCGGGAGTCGGGAGTCGGGAGTAAGAGCAAGGGCGAACGCCAGCGCAAGAGCCAGAGCCAGAGCCAGAGCAAGAACAAGAGCAGGAGCCGTACGCTGGCGCCACAAGCTCCAGCGGGGTGATCGCTGATGGCAGGCATGTTGCGGCAACCGCAACTACGGCAAGTGCGAGCCTATTGAAGATGCATACTCCCGACTCCCGACTCCCAACTCTGGCGGCTGGACGCGCGTCTGCACCAGTTTGAACCGAACCCCCACGACAACGGAAAGCCGGCTGCGCTCCGCTACCATCGCCTCCTCGACCCACCAGCCCATCTGCATGCCCTTTCGACCCCCACCACCCTTGCTGCCGCTGCTTGCCGGACTGATCTGGGCCAGCACCCTGCTCGCCGCTGAGGCGCCATCGACGGACGAGCTCAGACAGCAACTTGGCGTGCCGCCGGACTATCAGGGCGCGCTGCCCAGCCTGGCCGCGCTGAACATCCGTGATGCACGGCTGGACACCGTCCTGTCTGGCCTGGATCGGCCCTGGGCCTTCGAATTCCTGTCTGACGACGAGGTCCTCATCAGCGAGATCGACGGGAGGCTGTTGCGCTACCGGTTCGGCGAGGACGCGCCGCGCGTCATCGAGGGCCTGCCGGCGATTGCGACCGGGCAGGATCAGACCGGCTTGTTCGACGTGGCGCTCCACCCTCACTACGCCCGCAACTCCCGCATCTACTTCAGCCATGCGGCCGAGGACCCGCAGGCGGCCGGCTACTACATGACGGTTGTGGCCACCGCGTTGCTGCGCGATACCCACCTTGAGTCAGTCGAGGTGCTGCTCGAAGCGCAGCCCTACGGCTGGTCGCCATCGAATTTCGGCGGCGCCATGGCGTTCGACGACGAAGGCTATCTGTACGTGTCGATCGGCGATCGTTCCGAGCACGATCTGGCCCAGCGCGGCGACCGCCTGCAGGGCAAGATCCTGCGCCTGCACGACGACGGTCGCACGCCGAAGGACAATCCGTATCTCGACGATCCGGCCATCGACGACCGCATCTACGCGCTCGGCGTGCGCAATCCGCAAGGGCTGGACTTCGACCCGGCCAGCGGCCGCCTGTACCAGGCCGAACACGGCCCGCTCGGTGGCGACGAGGTCAACATCATCGACGCCGGCGCCAACTACGGTTGGCCGACGATCACCTACGGCAAGACCTATGCGATGGAGGACATGGGCGTCGGCACCCATCAGACCGGCATGCGCCAGCCGCTGTACTACTACCTGCCCTCGATCGCCACCTCACCGCTGCTGGTCTACCGCGGTACGATGTTTCCCGAGTGGGATGGCGACCTGCTGATCGGCGCGCTGAAGGGCCAGCACGTCAGCTGGCTGGACGTCGACGACGACAACGGCCGCGCCGTCGTGCGCAGCCAGTATCCGATCCTGGGCGAACTGGCCGCGCGCATCCGCGACCTCAAGACCGCCGCCGACGGCTCCATCCACATTCTGACCCAGACCGGCGATCTGCACCGCCTGCACCGGCCACCCAGGACCGCCCAGACCGCCGCGCCAGTCGACCCGGCCGTCATCTACGCCCTGGTCTGCGCCGGCTGCCACGACCACGGCGCCTACCAGGCCCCCAATCCGACTGTTGCCAGCGAATGGACCCAGATCCTCGCCCAGCCGATCGACCAGACCCATCAACACACCATCGAGGGCAAAGGCAACATGCCCGCCAGGGGCCTGTGCGAGATCTGCAGCGACGAGCATCTGAGGGATACGGTCGATTGGCTGCTGGAGCGAGTGCGTGGGGTGGGGTCGGATCAGTAGCTGGTCGTCAAGCACGAGCCGAATGTGCAATG
>DAIMJK010000323.1:0-3931 GCA_036722245.1 Lysobacterales bacterium | reverse complement strand
CCCGGTGCGCTCGATCACCGTCGATCGCAGTGAACTGGCCTGAGGCGGAGGGAACGACGATGCATACCTCGATCATGATGTCATCGAGCTGCGTCAGGCCTGGCCGGCCGCGATCGGTCTGAATACCACCGGGCTGGGTCACAACCGGGTCCTGGCCGATCCAGCGGTGATCCGCGCGGTCACCAGCTTCCTCGCCGTCGGAGAAAACGACCATGAATGATCTGTCATCCTGTCGGCCCATGGCGATGGCTGGGCGGGTACTGGCCGGCACCTTGTTGCTGATCTGCAGCGTCCAGGCGCAGCCGCGCATACTGGCGAGCACCATTGCCGAGGACGGCCAGTTTCAGGCCCTGCGTTCGGCTTCCCTGCCAGCGCATGACGTGGTGCTGCATGCCTGGTCGGCCAGGGACACTGGCCTGGGCCTGGCCGAGTTCGAGCGCGAGATCTACGTGGTCGTGCAGTCGATATCCGATCCGGATCTGCGCACACCCGCCGTGCGGGTAACGGAGATGGGCGGAATCGGTGATAGCCGGTATAGCGCCGACGCGCCGGCCGTTGTCGGGCTGGGAGATCGCTTCATCATCGCCTGGGTAGGTACTGAGCCTGGAGTGAGCGGCCAGCGCATCTATGCCCGGACGCTCAACGCCGGCAGCGGTGGCCTCGGCCCGGTCAGGCGGATCTCCGAGGAGGCCACGAGTCCGGCGGGCAACCTGAATGACCGGCGACCGACCATCGCTTGCCGGTCGACCCAGGATACCTGTCTTGTTGTCTGGGAGCGCCCGCAGCGCAGCGGCGACCTGCTGTCGATTGAACTGATGGGGCGCCATGTCAACGCGCAGGGCTTGCCCCTCGGCGCTGAGTTCCAGATCAGCGCCATGGGGGCAGCCCAGGGACCGGACCGTTACGCGTCGCTGGCCGATGTCACTCACATAGCCGCCCAGGATCGGTACATCGTCGCCTGGGAGGGGAGGCGAGCGGAGGCTGACGGGCAACTCCACGTCTATCTCAGCATTGTGAACGGAACCAGCAACAGCGCCAGCTTGACCATGCGCGCCACCCCGGATACCGATCGCCAATCCTCTGCGGCGGTCCAGGCTGTGGGCAATGGTCCCGGGTTCCTGTTCGGATGGCGGCCTGGGTTGGGCAGTCAGATCCGGGTCGCGCCTTGGGATGCCTTCCCCCCGCCAACTGGCGCCGGTCAGCTTGTGGACCTCATGGCGCAGCCCGGAAACCCCGGGCTGATCCAGGCCGACGACGGTGCCTTGTTGCTGCATGCCAGAACTGGCCTGAACGACTTCAGCCTGTGGCTGACCCAGCTGGATGCTGACGGCCGTAGTCTGGGCGAGCCTGCACTTGTGCTGGTCCCGGAGGATCTGCCGCCTGGCTTTCGGCTGACGGGTCGCCACGAGATCCACGCCAGCAGTGCCAGCCGCTTGCGCGCCGTGAGTCTGATAGTCAGCGATCAGAATGGGCCGCGCGTCTTTCATCTGATCAGCCTTGACCGCGATCTTGCTGTGTCCGACGCCATCTTCGCCGATGGCTTCGAGTGAGGATCGAGATCGAATGAGCCGCCCGCAGACCCTTTTGCGCAGGAACCAGCGTGGCCCGGCATGGGCCTCGCAGAACAGGAGTTGAATGCGATGTCACAGCGAGACGATTGGGATAACGCTGCCAGTGGCGGCAGTACGATTGCGCAGGACCTGTACGGTCGCGCGGTGCGCCAGTTCCAGTGCTATCAGGGGGATCCCTTGCTGGCGCTGGATGCGGCGTTGCGGGACAGTCCGGAGATGGTCATGGGGCATGTGCTGCATGCCTGGCTACACCTGATGGGTACCGAGCCGGCCGGCGCGCCGGTGGCACGGGACAGCCTGCTGCGCGCCAGTCAGCTGCCGGCCAATCCGCGCGAGAAGGCGCACATTGCGGCGATCGGGCAGTTGCTGGACGGTCAGTGGCATATCGCAGCGCGCACCCTGGAGGACTTGAGCATCGAGTACCCGCGTGACCCGCTGGCGTTGCAGGTCGGTCATCTGATGGACTTCTTCCTCGGTCAATCGCGCATGCTGCGCGACCGCATAGCGCGGGCGTTGCCGCACTGGAGCCGCGACCTGCCCGGTTTCCACGCGATCCTCGGCATGCATGCTTTTGGCCTGGAGGAGATGGGCCACTATGGACGCGCCGAGCAGACCGGCCGCTGGGCGGTCGAGATCGAGCCGGGCGATGCCTGGGCGCGGCACGCGGTAGCGCATGTGATGGAGATGCAGGGTCGGACCACCCAGGGCATCGCGTGGCTGCGCGACAGCGCCGAGTACTGGTCGAAGGAGAACGGTCTGGCGGTTCACAACTGGTGGCATCTGGCGCTGTACCACCTGGAGCTGGGTCAGATCGACGAGGTGCTGGCGCTGTATGACGGTCCGATCAACGGCAACACATCGACACTGATCATGGAGATGATCGATGCCTCGGCGATGCTCTGGCGCTTGCAGTTGCGCGGGGTCGATGTCGGCAACCGCTGGCAGTCGCTGGCCGATCGCTGGGAAGCCACGCTGGATGGTGGATCGATCTATGGCTTCAACGATGCGCACGCCGTGATGGCCTTCATCGGGGCCGGTCGCGGTGCCGCGATCGAGCGGGTGCTGGCGGCCCAGGAAGAGGCGCTGACCAGCAGCATTGGCGACAACGTGGGCTTCATCGTCGACGTCGCCGCACCACTGATCCAGGGTCTGCTCGCCTTCGATCGCGGCAATGCGGCGCATGCCGTGCGCTTGCTGCGCGGCGTGCGCAACCATGCCTGGCGCTTCGGCGGCAGTCATGCCCAGCGCGACCTGATCGATCTGACCCTGATCGAGGCCGCCAACCGGGCCGGTCAGACGGCGCTGGTCAGGGCGCTGGTCAGCGAGCGGCGTGACCTGAAGCCCAACAGCGCGGTCGATGGGATGGCTGGCGGTTCGGTGGTTGCGATGGCGGCTTAGGAGATACCGCGCGCTGCGTAATCAGCGTAGCGCGCGGCTTCCGCATCCCCCTTCCGGCGGATGCGCGCCGACTCGACAGTGCCTACACTGAGGGTTCGCCGGGGTCCTCCGGCTGATCCAACTCAAGGCAGGTTCATGGCGTATTCGGTTTGGTGCCGATTGCTCGGCACCGTATTGGCATTCACCAGCGCGGGCAGTGCGCCTGCGCTGGCTCAAGCGATCAGGGCCATGCCCGACGCCGGACCCTCCGCACTCAATGGTGATTTGACTGTGTTCGCCGGCGTCGACGACACGGCGTTGGACGGGAGCGCGCCGGAAGCCACTGAAACGGATCTGCAGACCGTCGAGCCGGTGACCGTGATCGCCCGCGGCACGGTCGCCCACGTGCCCTCGGCATTGGCCACCGAATACGTCAGCTGGCAGGACTCGGTCGGTGCCCCGGTGGATTTCCAGGACCTGATCACGCGCGTCCCGGGTGTGGGTTCGACCGGCCAGAACGGCCTGTTCGAGACCTTTTCCATTCGCGGCAGCGGCGGCAACGGCATTCTGGTGCTGGTCGGCGGCATGCCGATCACCGCGCAGCGGCGTGCCGGCGTACCGGTTGCCTTCGTCGAACCTTCATTGCTCGGCGCCATCAACGTGACCCGCGGTCCAGCCACGGTGCACTTCGGTCCGGGCGCACTGGGCGGCGCGATTTCGATCGAGCCGCGCTGGTTCGACCAGGCCACGGCCAGCGTCGGCTATGCCAGTTCCGGCAACGAAACCAGCGTCATGGCCGGCTATGGCAATGAGTCTTTCTCGATTGCCGCGGCCCGCCATCGGGCCGGCGGCGATGCCGACATTTCGTTCACCTCGACCATCGCGGCGGACTTCGACGGCGAACCTGACGAGGTTGAAGCGTTTTTGACGGCCATCGAAAATGTGAAGCCGTCGCCCACTATGGTCGTGTCGTCTGGGGGCGG
>DAIMJK010000322.1:0-3935 GCA_036722245.1 Lysobacterales bacterium | reverse complement strand
CAAGCCGATCGCCAGATCATCGGTGACCCCGACCTGGTAGGCGAACAGGTCCATTCTCACCCACGGCCATTCGTCCAGCTTGAGTCGCAGTCGGATTCCCAGCCCCGCCTCATCAAAGTGATGCCGCTGGACCTCAGTCCAGCCGGCCGGCGCTTCAAACTCGATCTCCACTGCTACTGGCGGGGTGGACCGTTCCTGCTGCTGTACTTTGGATGGGCCGGCCGCGCAGCCACCGACCAGCAACGCGAGAATGATGGGGTAAACGCTCCTGATCATCGTTGCCGCCTCGATGTGGGTCCACGCGCGACCAGAGCCTGAGTCATTCGGGTCGTTCACGCAAGGCTGGGGATCGGGGCGCTCGTGAGCTGGCATCCGATCCAGCGAGATGCCAGCATTGGGCTCTGGCGGGGCCGGGCTTTCCGGGCCGGTGATGGAGGGGCGCAGCGGATGCTTCGGGGGGTCTGGCTTATCCTTGGCTGCCTGCTGGCGGGCTCGGCGCTGGCCTCGGCCAGCGTTGGTTTCGAGGTGGAATGGTTGGGCGAGGGGGCCCTGGAGACGGGGCCGCCGGCGCATGCCACGACCGCACCCGAGCCGCTCGATTCAGGCTTGATCCGCGACTTCGGGGCCGGCGGATGGTGGCGGATCCGCCCCGCCGACGCGGTCCAGGATCGCGCGCTGCCGCGGGTGCTGCATTTCGCCGGTGGCTATTCCTCGACGATGTCGATCTGGTTGCCGGGCGAGGCGACGCCCAGCGTGCGCAGCCGATTCAAGCATCTTGGTCCGCGCTGGGGCAGCACGATTCACTTGCCGCTGCTGGTGCCTGCGGGTGTGGATCTGGATCAGGGCATCTTGTTACACATACGTGACGACCGCAGTCGGCGGGTGCGACCGACGCTCACCGAACTGGACCAATACCTGACGGCGGTCACCAGTAACAAGATCGTCATCGCCAGTTCGGCCACGGCGATGCTGCTGCTGGCCTTGCTGGCGCTGCTGTTCAGTCGCAGCTTTCCCTCGCCCGCCTACAGCTGGCTCGCTTTGATGGCGCTGATGGCGGCCGGCTACGTTCTGGGCTTGAATGGAGACCTCTACAACCTGCCTGGTGGCCAGTGGCTGGCAGGCTCAGGGATCGCCGTCGACCGCACCACAGCCATGGGCATGGCCCTGGCGGGTTGCTTCTTCCTGATCAACTTCCTCGACCTGCAACGGCGCCAGCGCCATGCCCGGCATCTCTACCGGCTGTTTGCGCTGGCTTTCGCGCTGCTGATTGGCGCCAGCTGGCTGGAGAGCCCGACACCCGGGCCCTGGGCCAGCAGACTGTTCAATCTGCTGCTGCTCATGATGGTGGTACTCACGCTCTGGGAAGCGCTACGAGCCAGCGCTCAGGGTCACTGGGCCGGCAACTATCTGCTTCTGGCCTGGAGCCCCGCCTTGCTGACGCTGGTGGTGTGGATCGCAATGATCGAGGACTGGCTGCCCGTTGGGCCGGTCGATCTGTCCCTGGTGGTGGCGCCCGCGCTGGCCTTGCAGATGCTGGTGCTGTTGCTGGGACTGGCGCGGGACAGTGAGCGCTTGCGACGGGAACGCGATCTGGCCGACGAGGCTGCCGGTCATGACGCCCTGACCGGTGCGCTGAACCGGCGTGCCGCCGCGCAGCAACTGCCCGAGGTGCGACTGCGCCATTCCGATGTGAGCCTGATCTACCTGGATCTGGACCACTTCAAACGGGTCAACGACGAGCACGGCCACGGTGTCGGCGACACCTGTTTGCGGCAACTGGTATGGCGCCTGCAACGCGCGCTGGGTGAAGAGGATCTGCTGTTCCGCCAGGGCGGCGAGGAGTTCGTCATTGCATTACCAGGGCAGGATCTGGCGGCGGCGAGTGCTCGCGCCGAGCTGCTGCGGCGCACGGTGGCTGCACGACCCTTCGGTGACGCGGCCGAGTTGATGATGAGCATCAGCCTGGGCGTGGTCCGCTGGGGTAGCGATGAAAGTCTCGAAGCAGCACTGGAGCGGGCCGACCGGAATCTCTACCAGGCCAAGCGCGACGGCCGCAATCGGGTCGTGGCAGGGTAGCCCTGGGGCCCTCGGATTGGCACCGGAGGCTCTGAATCTTCGACCGGGCCGCCATCTGCGATCACTGCCTTGCCTTGCCCGGAAGCAGCCGCGGAGGCGGAGCCGAGCCAACCGTAGCGACGAGGCAATTCCTTGCAGTCGCTTTTCGCGTAGTGGACTATCCTAGGCCGACGTCTCCATGAACGTGCTGCACTGCCTGCGCAAGGCAAGTCGGTCCGCGGTGGCGCTGTCTGCTCTCGATCGTGGTTCGATCGAAACGCCACACCTTGTTCCTTTTGAGAAGGGTCAGCCATGAAGCGTCAGGGGACTCGATCTTCAGCGTCCAACCACAACCTTCGCCGGCTCCAGGTGCCAGTCGTGGTTGGCCTGATCCTGCTACTGTGGTCGGTCCACGGCTGGGCGCAACGGCTGCCACCGCTACCCCGACCAGACAGCAACGATCAGCCCTTTTGCAATGGCTTCGAACTGCTTTCCACCTGCGGACTGCCGCCCAAGCCGCCAGTGGTGGCGCTCGAGCAACTCTCCCCGTTGCCGGGCGACGGCAGCACGCAATCGATCCAGTTCCGGGCCGGTTGGCCGCTGATCTTTCGTGTCTCGGTGGCCGACGAAGACATGCTCGGCCTGGGTCGGGTTTATGGCGAGCAGGGTTTCGAGATCCAGAACTGGCAGTTTCCCGAGGTCGGTCAGGGCGGGGCGATCGTCTTTACCGATCCCGATGGCATCTGGTCCTTCAGTGTTCCGCCGCCCTCGCCCAACGACGAACGGATTCTGGACTTCTATCCCGATCCCGGCGACTCCACCGGCATGCTTGAGGACGTGGCTGGCGCGCCCTTCGCCCAGGATCCCGCACGCCGCTTTGCCTTGCGGCCAGAGTTCGGCGGTCCGCTGCCGCAACAGGCGCCCGATGGCACAGCGGTGCAACCGGTCATCATGGACGGTGTCCAGTTCGGCTCCGACGATGATTTTCCGGGCCTGGTGATTCTCTCCAACATCGGCGTGGGCATCGTCATGGAGAGCCTGGCCGACGGCTGGGTTCCGGTGCTGCCCAGACAGGCCCGCAATCTGGCCGGATTCACCAATGCCGTGGGTTACGAGCTTAGCGACAGCGCAGGTCGCACCAGCATCACCGCCATGATGGTGGTGCCGCGGTTTCTGTTTTCGCACATTCGGTTGCGGGACGATTGTGTCGGCACTGTGACTTTCAACAGTTTTGACGAGCCCGAATCCTGCGATGGACAGGCCATTCAGCGCGTCGACGGTGGCCCGGTGACGCCACTGGAACCCGCCAGCAGCATCGATGAATCGCTGGTGGAATTGCGGGCCTTCGTCGTCGAACCAAGGTGGAACTCGGTCACCAATCGCCTTGATTACCTGGACGTGGTCACGGACATGGATGACGACGGCCAGCTCACCGCCGCAGATGCGCAAGCCGCTGGCTGGCGGGTACTGTCCAACGAGATCGTCTACAGCTTCCGCCAGATCGGTTCGAATGTATCCACCGGGCAGATCAACCCATTCGCTGCGGTGAGCTTCTGCAACGGACGAGCGCGTCCGCGCGACCTGCGCGAGTCCGGAGCTGACCTTCAGTACGACCTGGACGGAAATGGCTACGCATTCGCACTCAATGCAGTGATCTGTCCGGGTGCCGGCAGCGGCGTCACTCGCCCGCCCCGATGATGGCTGCAGACGGCGCCATTGCGGCAATGACCCTCGCGGGCGCCCGCAGCTTCGCAAGGCAAGAGACGGGTTGATGTCAGACCCGCGCGGACGCGACCCCAAAGGCGCGATTGCGCGACCGGCTTCATCGGCTGACGCAGCCCAGCTGCCGCGCCGATTGCCACGCCACCTGCCACGCGCGC
>DAIMJK010000321.1:0-3965 GCA_036722245.1 Lysobacterales bacterium | reverse complement strand
CGCTGGGCCCTGGGCCCTGGGCCTGGGCCCTGGGCCTGGGCCCTGAGCCCTGGGCCCTGAGCCCTGGGCCCTGCTCTTCGGTCACACTCCTTTCCACCGAAACCTCCACAAAACCGCACTCCGAGCGCTCACTGCGGTTAATCTTGCTGCTTTGCTGCCTTCCGCATCCGCTCATGAGCGCTGGCGACACCACTCCTCCCCAGCTCATCGACAGCCTGCGGCGCTGGCAAGCCCTGCGCAAGCGTGGTTGGACCCTGATGGAAGTCGCGGCGCTGCAGCCTGAGCTGGCCCAAGCGGCGGAGATGGCATTGGCGGCGGGCCAGGAAGCGATTGCGTTGTCCGTGCGTGACTTCGCCCTATACCTGGGTTCGCTGGTCGATGGCGCGGTCAGCGAGCCCACGGCGGTCCAGCGCAAGCGCCTGGTTGAGCTGGAGGAAGCCGCGGTAACCACGCTGCGAACTGCCCGCCAGGCGCAAACCAGCTCCACGCCAGAGGTTCAGATCGTCGCCCTGGCCGGTGAGTCCGCGCTGTGGGGAACCATCGCCGAAGCGCTGGCCGCGCAAGACCTGACGCTGCGCCGAACGGACCAGCCGGCGCGTTTCCTGACCTGGCTGGGTTCCAGGTCTCTGCTTGCGGTAATCGTCGACGGTGAGCATCTGATGGATCTGGGCTCGGTCGCCGATCGGATCGAGAACCGCCGCAGCAAGGATCGGCTCGGCCCGACGGTCGTGTTCTTGAACCGGAGTCGACAACTGGACCAGCGCCTGCTGGCCCTGTCCAGTGGTGCTGATGCCTGTCTGGAGGGCGACGACAGCAGCTATGTGATCGCTCGCATCCTTGAACTGGTCGAAGCACAGACCCGGCAGGACCATCTGAAGGTGCTGATCGTCGAGGACGATCGCAGTCAAGCGATGTACTGCGAGGCAATCCTGCGTAAACAGGGCATCGAGGTCTGCTCGGTCGGCGACTCGTGTCAGGCCCTGCCGAAGCTGGCGGAGTTCCAGCCTGATCTGGTCCTGATGGACCTGCACATGCCCACCCTCGATGGGATGCAGCTGACCGCTCTGATCCGCGAGGATCCGGACCTGGCGATGCTGCCGATCGTGTTCCTGACCGGGGAACAGGACGAAGGGCGGCGCTTCGATGCACTCCGGGTCGGAGGCGATGACTACCTGACCAAGCCGGTGCGGCCACGCCACCTGGTCACCGCCGTGGTCACCCGTGCCCGCCGCGCCCGTGCCTTGCGCCGACAGTTCGAGCAGCATGTGCGCAGTGCACCCGAGCGGCGACTCCACACCGGTGACTTCATCGCCCATCTGCGCGCGAAGGAGAAGCACAGCGGTGCCCAGACGCTGGTTCTGGTTGCCGCCGACGCGGGTCGGATCGGCCCGGCCGATATCCATCCGCTGCTGGAGCGAGAACAGGAATCGACCGTCGCCAGATTGCTGGCCGAAGCCCTGGCACCGAATGAGCGGCTGGCGGTCTGGCGCGACGGTGGCTTCCTGGCCCTGCTCGGCAACACCCCCGGCGAGGAATCCGACCGCCGCGCCGAAGGCCTGCGACAACGCCTGGCGAGTAGCCTGGAAGGCGCCACGGCCAGTGTCGCCGTGGTTCCCTATCAGCACGATGCCACCAGCGTCGAAGCGGTTGTGGATCTGGCCGAGCGCACGCTGGTGCTGGCTCGTCATGGCGGCGGCGACCGGATGCAGCGGGCCTTGACGGAACTACGCACCGAACTGGACGCCGACGCCAGCTTCGTGTTGCAGAAGGCCCTCGCTCGCGAAGCAGCAGGCGAACAGCTGCAGTTCGAGTTCCAGCCCATCGTGCCGCTGCATGGCGCCGTGCGGCCGCAGTTCCAGTTGCACCTGCGGGTCGTTGGCGAGACCGGTCAGCGCTTTACCCGCCGCCAGTGGCTTGATGTCGCTCGCCAGAGTGGCAGCCTGACCAAGCTCGACCGCTACCTGCTGACCCAGACGCTGGATCGAGTTACCGGCCTGCGCCAGCGTTACCCGGCGGTACGACTGGTCGTGGCGATGGCAGCCGAGAGCCTGATCGCCGCGGACTTCCGCAAATCGCTGCTGTTCGGCCTGTCCCAGCGCGGACTGCTTGAACCCGGTTTGATTCTGACCGTCGATGAAGCGGAAGCCTTGCGGCACCTGCGACCCTTGCAGCAGGCCCGGCTGGAACTGGCCGCCGCCCGGGTCGGCATCGGTCTGGGCCGGACCTCGATCCACCCGCGCGCGCATCAACTGATCGATGCACTGAAGCCCGAGTGGGTGGCGCTGGATGCGCCCAAGATGCTGATCGATCCAGAAGCCGTCGCGGTGATCAACCACGCCCACGAGCGCGGCGCCGAAGTCGTCGCCCACTTCATCCCCGACGCCCCGGCGATGGCACGCCTGTTCGCCCTCGGCGTCGACTATGGCATCGGCAGCTTCATCGGACCGCCTGGGGCAGAAGCGGAATTCGATTTCGGGGCGTAGTCGACAGGGTATGGCGCGGGCATCGAAATCCGCATGAAGCGAGAAGCGCTTTTCAGTCCGCCCTTGCAGCTACTGCCCGCTGACGCCCAGCCGCTTGCGCTCCAGCCGGCGCAGGAACTCGCCCATGACGCGGCGGTACAGGTCTTCGCCCAGATAGGCGTCCTCGACGCCGGCATCGATGTTCGGATTGTCGTTGACCTCGATGATCACGACCTGCTCGCCGACCTGCTTCAGATCGACGCCATACAGCCCGGAGCCGATCGGCGCGGTCGCGCGTAGCGCCAGCTTCAGGACCTCGGCTGGCACCTCGCGCACCGGCAGGGTGCGGAAGCCGCCGCTGCGATCGTCGCCACGCGCGGCATGGTTGTAGATCTGCCAGTGACCGCGTGACATGAAGTACTGACAGGCATACAGCGGCTCGCGGTTGAGTACGCCAATGCGCCAGTCGAACTCGGTCGGCATGTACTCCTGTGCCAGCAGCAACGCGCTTTGCTGGAACAGCGCGTCAGCGGCGGCCTTCAATCCGCCGGCTTCTTCAACCTTGACGATGCCGCGTGAAAAGGAACCGTCCGGCACCTTCAACACGACCGGATAGCCTAGCGCCTCAACCACGTCCTGCAGTCGCTTCGGTTCATCCCGGTACAGGATCTCGGTCCGCGGCGTCGGCAGCTTGCGGCTCTTGAGCAGGTCGGCCAGATAGATCTTGTTGGTGCAGCGCAGGATCGAGGTCGGATCGTCGATGACGACCATGCCTTCCTTTTCGGCACGATTGGCAAAGCGGTAGGTGTGGTGATCGAGCGCGGTCGTTTCGCGGATGAACAGCGCGTCGTACTCGGCCAGCCGGGCGTAATCGTTGCGCCCGATCAGGTCCACGTCGATCGCCAGTTCCTTGCCGGCGCTGACGAAGGCCTTGAGCGCCTTGCGATTGGACGGTGGGTATTGTTCGGCCGGGTCCTGCAGGATGGCGATGTCATAGCGGAACTTGCGCCGGCTGCGGCGGCCGCGCCAGAGCTTCTTGCTGAAGCGATCCAGCGCCGCCGCAAAACCGTCTTCCTGGGCTTCCGTCAGGGTCGCCAGGCCAGCCGGCTTGATCGCCCGGATCTGCCAGCGCCGGTCGCGCTCGAAGTCGATCCGCAGCACCGGGCAGGGAAAGGCCTCGAACACCTGCCGGGCCAGATCCCGCAGTGGTTCGGAACTGGTCTCGCCGAAGTAGACCAGGGTGCCGAAATCGACCGTGTCGCGCCCTTCCTGCGGCAGGATCCGGGCCAGTTTCAGGTTCAGGTCCTCGACGTCCAGGCCGTAGATCGAGCGCCGACGCAAATCGTTCAGCGTCCGCACCGACGGAATGACCTTGTGGCCGCGCGCCTCGGCCAGCAGCGAAACGTAGTAACCCGTGCCCAGATACTTGTAGTTGCGACACAGGTTGATGACCTGGGTCCGCTCCTCTTCGGCGCCGATGGGTTGTTTCAGATAGTCTTTTGC
>DAIMJK010000320.1:0-3970 GCA_036722245.1 Lysobacterales bacterium | reverse complement strand
CACCGGCAGCCAGAGCTACCCCATTGTCGCCGACCTGAACCATCTCCCCTTCGGCCCGGTCAGCGCCTATCCCTTCGCCGACGGCAGCACGCTGAGCAAACAGTGGGATCTGAACTACTGGCCCGACGCCGTCACCTCCAATGCGCTGGACTACGACTACAGCACCGACGACGTCGGCAACATCACCGCCATCGACAGCGCCATCGAAAACCCACGCCAGTACGACTACGACCGCCTGGACCGCCTGACCGAGGTCCGCGACCAGAACCAGGCGCTGATCGAAAGTTACGCCTTCGATCCCACCGGGAACCGCACCGCCCGCACCAAGGACGGCGCCACCGAGCAACTGAGCTACACCAACACGCCCGCCACCCCGATCTTCCCCACCGACCCAACCTACGCCGATTTCAGCCACCGCCTGCAATCCGTCGACGCCACCCCGCGTACCTACGACGACGTCGGCAACACCCTGACCGGCATCCCCGAACTCAATGCGCAAAACGCCACCAGCGAGTACGATGAACGCAACCGCCTGACCCGCATCACCAGCGGAGGCATCGAGTTGGCCAGATACGAATACAACGGCCGCGGCGAACGCGTCGCCAAGCAGACCGTCGACGAAGCGTACCTCTACGCCTATGACGAGTCCGGCCAGCTGATCGGCCGCTACGTGCCGGAAGGCGCTACCGACTGGCGCATCGATGAAGAGATCCTGTGGCTGGAAAACACCCCGATCGCCAGCGTGCGCATCGACAACGGCCAGCCCCTGCTGGACGATGGCGGCGACTTCGCTGATGGTGTGATCGCGCACGAAGGTGCCTGGCTCGGCGGCGAGACCTTTGTGTCGTTCGACAAGGTGGCCGTCGCCAGGCTTGCGGCAAATGGGTCGGCTGCACGGCTTCTGGATGATCCGCATTGAACACGCTTGAGCAGCAAGTCGTAGCGCTTGATCAGAGCCTGGTCGAGTTGGGCTTTGTGCGGACCCAGGGGCTGGCGGTGGCTGCATGGGAAGGCCAGCTGGACGGGCGCAAGTGCAGTGTAGAACTGGTGGCCTACGGCCAAACGCGCTATCACGGTGAGGTGCGGATCCGAAAGCGGGTGGCCTACCGGCTGCGGGTCGTTCTGGAAACGAATGTTCGCACCGCGCTTTTCTTCGTCCCAGAGGGCATCGCCCGCAATCCGTTGGTCAGGTTCATCTATCGTTTACGTCGACAGGTGGTGCTGGATGAGGCGACTGTGCCGCCCGGCTTCAGCGTCGTGACCAGGGACGCCGCCTGGGCAGCAAGCTTCCTGACTCAGCGCACTGCCCGCACCGCGACTGCTGAACTGCTGGCGGACAAGGGGACCGGCGAGGTCGTCGCAAGCATTCATTTCCATCCCAGCGCCTCGATGGGCCAACTCCATTACACCAGCGCCAACCTGCAGCAGGACAAGCTCGAGCCCGAGCACGTGCGATGGCTGTTCGAGCGGCTGGTTACGCTCGCCAACGCGGCCGAATACCTGCTCGCGCCGAGCGTCACTGTTCGGGTCGGTGCGATTGGCCGCTGGTCGGAAAAGCACCCGGCGTTGTTCGGATTCACGATGTTCGGTGGCTTCGTGCTGCTTGTGGGCGGAGCGATGTACGCGCTCCTGAGTCTTGCCTGAGGTTCGGGCGGGCCGCGGCAGAGTTTCACGTACCCAAGGCGACCCTCCATGACTGAATGGTCGATTTGAGGCGGACGTGCGGAGGTATCCTTCGCACGAATGAATCGGTCTGGATGCCACCAACCATGCAAGCGCCCGCCCGGCAGCGCGTCTGTCTGAGCATGATTGTCAAGGACGAAGCTGCGGTGATCGCGCGCTGCCTGGCCTCGGTACGATCATTGATCGACTGCTGGTGCATCGTCGATACCGGCTCCAGTGATAGCACCTGCGCGGTGATCGAAGCGGCGATGGGCGACCTGCCGGGAGCCTTGCACCGGCGACCCTGGCGCGGCTTCGCGCACAACCGCAATGAGGCGCTCAATCTCAGCCTGACCGTGTTGGCACAGTTGCACGAAGGTGCGCGGCAACTCGCTGACAGTGACTATCTGATGGTGATCGATGCGGACGAAACCCTGCATCTGCCGGCCGGCTATGTACGGCCCGAGCTGCGCGCCGCAGCCTATGATCTTGAGCTGCGCTTTGGCGATACCCGCTATGCCCGGCCGAGTCTATTGGCGGTGGCTGCCGGTTGGCGCTATGTGGGTGTGTTGCACGAATACCTGCAAAGTCCGCAGCAGACCCAGATCAGCAAACTGGCCGGACCATGGATTGAAGTGCGGCCGGAAGGCGCACGCAGCCGCAATCCGCGCAAGTTCCACGATGACGCAGCGCTGCTCGAAGCGGCGCTCACCGACGAGCCGGACAATTCCCGCTACTGGTTTTACCTGGGCCAGAGTTATCGCGATGCCGGTGACCTGCCCGCTGCGCTACGCGCCTACCGGCACCGGGCCGAGCTGCCCGGATGGGAGGAAGAGACCTGGTACACGCATCTGCAGATCGCATTGCTGACCGAGCGCGTGTCGGGAGCGCAGGACATCCAGCAGATACAGTCCGCCTACGATATCGCCTATCTATACCGCCCTGGCCGGGCTGAAACACTGGTGGAGCTGGCGCGCTGGCATCGCCTGCACGGACGTTATGCCCAAGCATTGCTGTATGCGCGCGGCGCGGTCCAGATTCCGCCAACCACGGATCGATTGTTTGTAGACCACAGCGCCTACAGCTGGCGGGGATGGGACGAGTATTCCATCAGCGCCTTCTACTGCCAGTGCTTCTCCGAAGGCACGGTCGCATTGCAGCGACTGCTGGCCGCCGATCCGCCGAAAGAGCATCTGCCACGGATACGGGAGAACGCCAGGCACTATCAGCAGCAAGGCTGGGCTATCGAGCTGGGTGCTGCGCTTGCAAGCGATCCGATCCAGTCTGGCCCCTGAGAAGACGGGACCTCGGAATGAAAATCTGAGCGGGCGAACGGCGGATACCGAAGTATCGCAGTCCGCCTTCCAGATCATCCGGCCCCAACGGGACCGGATGTGTCGTCAGGGAACGAAATTGACCAGAACATTGGCCGGCCGCGGCAAGGGATCAACCCCTGTAACGGCAGGGCTGTTGACCGGCGCCTGATAATGAGCTCCCGTCAATACTGAAACGTTAGCCTCGCAGACCAGCGCTGTGGTCGATCGGCTATTGCGCGTCGGATTTGTAAGGACTACAGCCCCGGAGCGCGGCACGTAGTACAGGGCGTTCGCGTTGCCAAATCCGGCGACCGATCCAACCGGCATGAGGACCGTTTGTATCAGAACAGGTCCGCTGCAATCGCCGCTGGCATAGCTGGCTGTAGGGCTTCCGGCAACGTCGCCGTCTGTATCAATGCCGATATGGTATCCCTGAGCCGAGACGAACACTGCTGTGCCCGAGTATCCGGTATGCGCAACGGGATACAGGGGTCTTGCCAACGACGTGGACAAAGTGCCATTGATCGACATCGAATACCTCGCCCCGGCGCCTGCGGCGCCGGTTGCGCCGGTCGGACCCGTTGAGCCGGTCGCTCCGGTGGCCCCGGCGGGACCCGCAATACCCGTCGCACCGGTCACACCCGTGGCTCCCGTGGGGCCAATTACGCCAGTCGCTCCCGTCGGACCGATCATGCCCGTCACACCGGTTGGACCGGTAGCACCCGTGGCGCCGCTTGCGCCGGTCGCACCCGTCGCGCCGGTCACGCCAGCGCCGGTCGGGCCCACTGCGCCAGTTGCGCCGGTCGGACCGATCACGCCGGTTGCTCCGGTGGCACCCGTCGCACCAGTCACCCCAGCGCCTGTCGGCCCCACGGCGCCAGTCGCGCCGGTCGGACCGATCACACCGGTTGCGCCGGTTGGGCCAATCAAGCCAGTGGCGCCGGTCGGACCAATCACACCCGTGGCGCCGGTCGGGCCAATACCACCCGTGG
>DAIMJK010000319.1:0-3986 GCA_036722245.1 Lysobacterales bacterium | reverse complement strand
GGTAGTAGTCGTAGTAGGAAACGAAGTACTCGACCGAGTTGTGCGGAAAGAAGGACTTGAACTCGCCATACAGCTGCGCCGCCAGCGTCTTGTTCGGCGCCAGCACCAGCGTCGGCCGCTGGATCTGCTGCACCACATTGGCGATCGTGAAGGTCTTGCCGCTGCCGGTCACCCCCAGCAGCACCTGCTGCGCCTCGCCACTGTCGAAACCCTCGATCAAGGCTGCAATCGCCTGCGGCTGATCGCCTGCGGGGGCGTAGTCGGATTCGAGTTGGAAGCGATCTGGCATTGGGGTCTCGAGGCAATTCGTCGCTTTGAGGTGGAAAGGCCAGGGCCCAGGGCACAGGGCCCAGGGCCCAGTAGTGCGTCGGCTAGCTGCCCTTCTGGGCCCTGTGCCCTGTGCCCTGTGCCCTTGTAGTCCAATTCCTACGCAAATCAGCGGCAAAGTCTTACACGAATTGCCGCCAAGGGCTGACAGACGGCTGCCAGCGCGGTGGCCAGAATGTTCGCATTCCCCTTGTGAGCATCCTGATCATGACCCAGTCCCGCCGTGCCACCGTCCGTGCCTTCAGCCTGATCGAACTGCTGCTCGGCCTGAGCATCCTTGGCCTGTTGCTGGGCCTGGCGATGCCGGGCTTCGCCGACTACCGGGCCCGCCAGGAGATGCGCAGCGCCAGCGAACGACTGCTGGTGAGCCTGTGGCTGGCACGCACCCAGGCAATCAACGGCATGCAGCATACGCTGGTCTGCAGCAGCGCCGACGGCCAGAGCTGCGACGGCAGTGGCCAGTGGGAGAATGGCTGGATCGTCTTCGTCGACAGCAACCGCAACCGCCAGCTCGATCCCGGTGAGAAACTGCTTGATCGCGGCGAGCCCTTCAACAGCCAGCTGACCGCCCGCAGCGTCCGCAGCCGCAGCAGGATCCGCTACAACGTGATGGGCTACAGCCCCGGCACCAACGTCACCATCACCTTCTGCGACCAGCGCGGCCCGGCCCACGCCGCCGCTCTGATCGTCTCCAACACCGGCCGCCCAAGGCAGGTGCGCGGGCCGTTGAGTGCGCCGAGGTGCTTGTGAGAACAGGGCCCAGGGCACAGGGCCCAGGGCCCGGAAGAGCAAGGGCACGGGCGGGCTCGGGGTGCGCAGAAGGCTTGCCTTGGGCGAGATCAGAACCTGCGGGGCCGCGACGGAACGGCTCCCCCGCATCGGGTCTTGCTGCTTCCCCCTCGCCCTATGGGTTCAGGCTCTTGCTTCACTGGGCCCTGTGCCCTGGGCCCTGGGCCCTGAAGTCCACACAGTTTCTCGAGACCACCCGCCTAGGGCCAATCGCCTGGTCCCAAGCGAGGGTTCAAGAAATACTCACCACCAACGCCGCGTGATACTGGCGCCAGTGGATCGGGATCACGAAGCTGCGATCGGCCAGGGTGATGCGGGTGAAGTCGGGCGGGCCGGAGTAGACGGTCGGTACCGAGATCACGAACTCCTCGCCGAAGACCCTTCGGGCGTTGCCGGAGATCGTGTTGGCGACTTCGCCGACCACGTCGGCCATGAAGTCGCTATCGACCTGGGTTTCGCCGTGGGTCATCAGGATATGCCGCAGCATCGCGCTGGGCGCGGTGAAGTAGACACAGCCGCGGCGCACGCCGGTGATGCCGATGACGCCGGTGTAATCGGACACGACGCGCTGCTTGTCCTCGATCAGATACGGCGTGCCGACCTCGGCGGTGCGGTCCAGCGAACGGTGGAAATAGTGCACGGTGCCATCGATCAGCACCTGGATATCTGCCTCATCCATGACCTGCACCCCTTAGCAGTTCGGTGAGTGATGCATTGAGTTCTTCGTCGGTAAAGGGCTTGAGCAAAAACCCGTTCGCGCCCTGCCGCAGGGCGCGGATCGCGGTCGCCTTGTCGGCGATCGCCGATACCACCAGGATCAGCACCTTCGGCTCCATCCGCACCATCGCGCTGGTGCAGGCAATGCCGTCCAGGCCCGGCATGGTGATGTCCATGGTGACCACATCCGGCCGCTCCTTCTGGAACAGCTTGAGCGCCTCCATGCCGTTGCTGGCCATGATGATCTCGTCGATCCGGTGCACCGCGACCATGCGCTGGATGCGATTGCGGATGAAGTGGGAGTCGTCGACTACCAGCAGCTTCATTTCCTGCCCTCCAGTACCGCCGGCAGACGGATACGGAAATGGGTCGACTGACCGAGGGTGGATTGCACCCCTATCCGACCGCCCAGGCGCTTGACCGTCTCGGCGACGATGTCCAGGCCGACCCCGCGCCCGGCATGATCATCGGCTTCGTCGGCGGTACTGAAGCCGGGCTGGAAGATCAATCCCATCAGCTGCTTGGGCTGCAGTCTGGCGGCACTGGCCCGATCCAGCCGGCCCAGCTTGACCGCGCGTTCGCGCAGCGCTTCCAGATCCACCCCGCGGCCGTCGTCGCGGAAGCTCAGTTCCAGACTGCCATCGTCGAGCCGGTTGATGCCGTAGCGGATCTCCCCCACCGGTGCCTTGCCGAGGCGGGTGCGCTCGGCACCCGGCTCCAGCCCGTGCACCAGCGAATTGCGCGCCAGTTGCCCGAACAGATCCTCGATCAAGGTCTTGCGCGGGTCCTGCAGGCTTTCCAGCCGCTCACCTTCCATCACCACCCGCGCTGGTCGACCGATCTTGCTGGAGAGTCCGCCGATCAGTTGCTCGACGAATCCCAAGGGCTTGGGCTGACTGGTCGGGGCGGCGGTCGGCAACAGCCCGGCCGGCTTCAGGCGTTGCAACTGGTTGAGCATCCGCTCGAGCAGATCGAGCTGGGCAAACAGCTCCTCCAGCCGCACCGTGACCGGCAGGAAATCGTTGCCTTCCAGCCCCTCGCGTTCGCGCAGCGCGGTCAGGTCCTCTTCCGCCGAGCGCGCCCGTGCGGTGATGAAGCCCAGCTGCAAGGCGGCCGCCTCACCCTTGATCAGATGCACCGGTCGGTAGACCCGATCGACCAGCCGGCGCAGCTCCAGCGCACTGCGAGTCGATTGCTTCAGGGCCTGGTTGGCCTCCTTCAGCAGGATCCGCCAATGGCTGACCCGCGACGACAGCAGATCCGGATCGCTGCGCAACAGCTGCAGTACCACCTCGATCAGCTGCTCGCCCTGCATGTCACTCTCGCCGCGCAACCGGTCCAGTTCCTGCTGCAACACCACCCGCTCGGTAACATCGGTGACGCTGACCATCAGGTGCGCCACCCGACCGGCCTCGCGGACCCGGCGGAAGCCGAAATTGAGATAGCGCCGACGCTGCGAGTTGCCGTCGATCTGCACCTCGACCTGATCGAGCGGATTGAGCGAGCCGACCAGATTCTCGTTGACCCGCTCACTGAACAGCAGCGCCATGAACTCCTTCGCCGTCTCCAGCGTGTCGTCCGCCACCACCCCGTCGAGCAGCTGGCCGATATTCTGCTGCGCCAGCGCCTTGCGCTGCAGGATGGTTTCCAGCTGGGCCGAATACTGCTCGCCCAGACGAAGGTCCCGATCGAGCAGGAACAGGCCCGCCGGCACCGTGGCAAGGATTTCGTCGGTCTCCTTGCGCTGCCGTTGTGCCTGTTTCAGTTGACGCGTGTAGAGCCAGATCAGGAAACCGAAGAAGGCGACCGCCAGAACGACGCCAAACAGCTGCAACATCCGCAGGCGCGAGCTGATCGCGTAGGAGTCGGCACTGATGACAGCCAGCAGGCGCGAGAACCCGGCATTGAGGTCCGTTTCCGCGGGTGCAAGGGTACGGCGCAAGTCGCCGATCCGGTCTCGTCTGGCAAAGCCCTCGCCGGCCGGACCGATGGCTTGGGCCAGTTCTGCCCGCAACGGCGCCCAAAGACCGGCCAGACCGGCCAGAGCCGGGACGGCGGAGGCCGGCAGATCGCTTTCCGCCAGGCGCAGCGACGAACCCGGCGCCAGCACCAGTGTGCCGCCCCCAGCGAGTACGTCGAGCGTCTGGTCGATG
>DAIMJK010000318.1:0-4009 GCA_036722245.1 Lysobacterales bacterium | reverse complement strand
TGCGCCCTGGGCCTTGGCCCTGAGCCCTGGGCCCTGGGCCCTCAGGCCTTGCGGGTGCCTCAAGACATCAGTTTGACTCGCCCCCTCCCCGAGCGTCGGCAGCGTCGTTCAACGATCATTCAGGGTAGACTGAAGTGATCAATTCCTGTGCCGTCCTGGGGGTCTCCCGTGCTGCCAACTAGTGCGAGCAATGTGCTCGCCGCTGTCCTTTCCTCGTTGCTTGGCCTTTGCCCGTCTGTATCTGCCATTGCCAAGGACGACGACACCAGACTTCGGACCGGCGTCACATTCGTCAGCACTCCCGTTGCACCCAGCTTCAAGCAGGTCGATGTGCGTCGCCTGCCCGCAGCGCCGCCGTGGCAACCCGGTGATCCGATTCGCGAAATCCCCAAGCGCTTCGAGGTTCCGCCGGTGATCGCGCCACAGCCGGTCAATCCAGTCGTCCACAACGTCGATCGACTGGCCGAGTTGCAGCGCAGCTTTGACGCCAGTCAGCGCGCTGCCGTGGGCAGCGGCTTCGATGTTCCGATCCTGAACTTCCCCAGTATCGGCAACACCGGCGTGCAGCCCTCGGATGTCAACGGCGACGTCGGCAAGGACCATTTCGTCAACTCGGTCAACGGCAGCGGCGGTGCACGGATCGCGATCTACGACAAGCTCACCGGCGCGCAGATCGGCCCGACTTTCGCGCTCGATTCGCTCGGCAGCGGCGGGCCCTGCGCCAGCGGTCTGGGTGACGCGATCATCCTCTACGACGAACTGGCCGAGCGCTGGTTGCTGACCGAGTTCGTCAGCGGTGGCAACGACCTGTGCTTCTATCTCAGCGATGGTTCGGACCCGACCAACGCGGTCTGGACCCGCTACAACTTCACGATGCCCTCATTCCCGGACTATCCGAAGTACGGTGTCTGGACAGACGCCTATTACGCTGGCGCCAATGAAAGCGGCACTAGCGGTGCCCGCCCGATCTATGCCTTCGACCGAACCCGGATGCTGGCCGGCCAGTCCGCGACCTTCCAGCGCCTGACCATTCCGAACCAGAGCGGCTTCGGCTTCCAGATGATCCAGCCGGCCGACCATGACGGCAAGTTCGCGCCGCCGCCGCCCGGCGCGCCCGGCATCTTCATGCGTCATCGCGATGACGAGGCGCACAATCCGGGCAACAACAACCCGAATGCAGACTTTCTGCAGCTGTGGGAACTGACCGTCGACTTCACAACGCCCGCCAACACGGTGCTCAGTCCGGTCCAGACCATCGAGATTGCCGAGTTCGATTCCCACCTGAACGGCTTCTTCGCCTTCAATGCCTTCCCGCAGCCCAATGGTCAGCGGCTCGACCCATTGCGCGAGGTGATCATGCATCGGCTGGCCTACCGCAACATGGGCGCCTTCGAGGTTCTGGTCGGCAATCTGGTGACCGACGTCGACGGCAACGACACCGGCGGCATCCGCTGGTTCGAACTGCGTCGCACGGGTGGGCCGGGCAATCCTTGGACCTTGTTCCAGGAAGGGACCTATGCGCCCGCCGACGCCGGCGGCCCAGCCGATCGCTGGATGGGCGGGATTGCGATGGACGAGACCGGCAACATGGCGCTGGGCTACAGCATCACCCGCCAGTCGCCGGCGATCTTCCCCGGCTTGCGCTATGTCGGTCGCATCAGCGCCGATCCGGCCGGCGTGATGACCACCCCCGAGAACATCATCATCAATGGCGGCGGCTCGCAGAGTGGCGAGCGCTGGGGCGACTACCACTCGATGAGCGTCGATCCCGAGGACGGCTGTACCTTCTGGTTCACCGGCAACCTGGTCGCCAGCAGCAACTGGACCACCCAGGTCGCCAGCTTCCGCCATGATGCCTGTGGAACTCCGACCTTCGTCCAGTCCGGCGACAATCTCAACCAGAGCATCTGCGCCAGCCCCGGCGGCGCCGACCTGAGCCCGGTGACGCTGGAAGTCACGGCTCTGAACGGCTTCGGTGACCCGGTCAGCCTCAGCTTCGAAGGCGGTCTGCCGACCGGCTTCTCCGGTAGCTTCGATCCGGTCACGGTCAACCCGCCCGGCAGCTCCGAGGTACAACTCAGCGTGGACAACACGGCCACGGTCGGTGACAACCAGATCGTGCTGCGCGGCAGTTCCGGCGCCATCACCCGCGATACCAATCTGAACGTCAATGTACTGACCGAGATACCGCCGCAGCCCGCGCTGACCGCACCGGCCGACGGCGCGACCGATGTCGACGCGCTGCCCATCTTCAGCTGGACCGCCTCGCCACAGGCCGAGACCTATCTGATCGAAGTGGCCACCGACCCCGCCTTCGTCGACATCGTGCTGTCGGAGACCGCCAATGGCAGCAACTTCCAGCCCTCCAGCCCGCTCGATACCTCCACGACTTACTTCTGGCGTGTGTCCGCCGCCAATGTCTGTGGCAATGACGGTCCCGATCAGGTGTTCAGCTTCCAGACCGTGCCCGCGCCGGGCGATTGCGCTGTCGGCAACCAGGTCAACGCCGAGTACGAGTATGGCTTCGAAGCTGGCCCCAACGGCTGGACCAGTTCGGGCACCGGCAACACCTGGGCGCAGTCGGACCAACGCGTCAATTCCGGCAGCTTCTCGTGGAAGGCGAACAACCCGGCAACGATCAGCGATCAGCGGCTGGTGTCGCCGGCTATCGATCTGCCCAGCGGGCAGTCGCCGCTGACCTTCCAGTTCTTCCAGTATCGTGACATCGAGGAGCGCGCAGCCGGCGGCTGCTGGGATGCGGGCATCCTGGAGGTCTCGACCAACGCCGGTGCCGACTGGACCCAGATCCCGAACGCCGACATCCTCATCGACCCCTACACCGGACCGGTCCAGTCCGGGTTCGGCAATCCGCTTGTCGGACTGAACGGCTGGTGCGATCTGCAGGACTGGACCCGGACCGTCGCCGATATCGAGGACTACGCCGGCCAGACCGTACAATTCCGCTTCCGTCTGGGTACGGACAGCGAAGTCAGTGCCGAGGGCTGGTATATCGATGATGTCCGCGTTCAGTCCTGCGGTATTGGTGAGGCCCTGTTCGAGGACGGCTTCGAGTAAATCCTTTCCCTCTTACCAGGACGCCTCAAATCCATCGGCGTCCTGGTGGGCCGGGAAGCGCAGCCGGTGGGCTTGCAGCGTGGCCAGGTCGATTTCGACCTGGGCGCGCTGGGCCTGCGAGCCCAATTCAACCAGCGGCTGGCCCAAATAGTCGATCACTGCACTGTCGCCGGCGTACTCAACCTGATTGCCGTCGATGCCAACCCGATTGACGGCCGCGACATAGGCAAGGTTCTCGATCGCGCGGGCGCGTAGCAGCGTGCGCCAGTGCTCGCGCCTGGGCTTGGGCCAGTTCGCCACCAGCAACAGCAGATCGTATTCGAGCGTACCGTCGAGCAGCACGCGGTTACGCAGCCAGACCGGGAAGCGCAGGTCGTAGCAAATCGCCGGCTGGATGCGAAAGCCGCGATAGTGAATGATCGGACGACGGCCGCCGGCCGCGTAGCGATCGTGCTCTGCCGCCATGCGGAACAGATGGCGCTTGTCATACCAGACCAGTTCGCCATCCGGTGGCATCCAGATGAAACGATTGACCGCGCGAGCATGCTCATCCTGCAGCACCATGCTGCCGCAGATCACGACCCCGGTATCGATCGCCAGCCTTCGCAGCCAACGCATGGACTCACCGTTCATGCCCTCGGCCAGCGCGGCAGCGTCGTTGGAGAAACCGGACAGGAAAGTCTCCGGCAGGATCACCACATCGGTCTGGTCGGCGACCCGCCGCACCTCATGGCCGTGCAGTTCGCGGTTGGCCTGGGCGTCATGCCAGCGAATATCGGATTGGATCAGACTCAGGCGCAGGATGGACATGTGGGCGCGGGGCACTTTGCGGCATTGGGAGTGCGAAAGCTTACGACGAGTTCTGGCGGCATGTCCGTTCAGGGCTGAGGGCTGAGGGGTCAGAAGAGCAGGGCCCAGGGCCCAGGGCACAGGG
>DAIMJK010000317.1:0-4038 GCA_036722245.1 Lysobacterales bacterium | reverse complement strand
GGGCCCGCGGCCCTCACGTCGCCTGCAAGCAGCCTCCTGCACGGGGCAGGGGCGTCCGACTACGTCAGCTTGACTCGCACCCATCAGGGGCTGGCGGCATCGTCCTCAGACGGCGCAGCTGGTCCTAGCCGCAGCAAACGCCCGTCCTTGCCGTCGGTCAGCACATAAATTGCACCATCCGGGCCCATTCGCACGTCGCGCAGGCGCTCGTCCAGATCGGTCAGCAGCGGTGGGTGCTCGGTGATCTGGTCGCCGTCAATGCTGAGGCGGTGCAGGGCGCGGCCGGCCAGTGCGGTGATCAGCAGGTCGCCCTGCCAGTCCGGAAACAGCGGGCCACCAACCACCGCCATGCCGGCCGGGGCGATCGACGGCGTCCAGTGGTGAAGCGGATCGACGGTGCCGGGGTAGGTCTGGTAGGGGCTGATCCGTGCACCGCTGTAGTCGATGCCGTAGGTCGCCAGTGGCCAGCCGTAGTTGCTGCCTGGTGTGATGTGGTTCAGTTCATCGCCGCCGCGTGGGCCGTGTTCGTGGGCCAGCACCTGATTCAGCCCGCGATGGTGGACCAGCCCCTGGATGTTGCGGTGACCAAAGCTCCAGATCTCCGGCAGCGCGTCGGTGCGGCCGAGATAGGGGTTGTCCGGTGGCGGATTGCCGTCGCGATCGATCCGGATCAGTTTGCCTAGATGGCTGCTCAGCTCCTGCGCCGCCTCGCGCTGGTTGAAGCCATCGCCAAGGCCCAGCAGCAGCGTGCCATCTGGCAGGAAAGCCATACGGCCGCCGTAATGCGCCGCCGTAGCCTTGCGCGGCTGGGCGGTAAACAGGACCTGCACGTTGCTCAGTCGCTCGTTCTGCAGCCGCGCCCGCACCACCCGAGTGGCATTGGCCTTCGCCGTGCCATGGGCGTAGCTGAGGTAGATGCGCTGATTGCTGGCGAAATCCGGATCGACGACCACATCGAGCAGCCCACCCTGACCGGCGGCATAGACCTCAGGCACGCCGTCAAGCGGGGCTTCGCGCAGGACGCCATCGACGGCCAGTCGCAAGCGACCCGGCCGCTCGCTGATCAGCCAGCGCTCGGCGTCTACAAAGGCGATCGCCCACGGTTGATCGAGGCCCTCCAGTACGGTTTCGACCCGCAGCTCGGTTGCCGGCGCGGGTGCGGGCTCGGTCTGCGCACCTACCGTCAGGGTGAAGGTGAGGAGGGCGCTGGCGCAGAGCAACTGGTGCATGAACGAAATCCTGACGGGCGACCAAGTCGTGGTCGGCGCCTAGGATAGCCCAGCGAGCCGGCGCAGGCAGGTTGCTCAGTGCTTCGCGGCGGCCAAGGGCAAATGCGAAAGAGCATTGAACACAAAGGACACAAAGGAAAGCAGAGCAGAACAGAGCAAAACAGAGCAAAACTCTTGGTGGTTGCGGGAACTCTGCCGCGCTTGCGGACTACGACGGGTCGCGCATGGCGGGCTGCCTGGTCCGCGCGCTACCGACCTGCAGAATCAAGTAGCGATTTCTCTCAGCTCGGCAATCAGGGCTTCGTCCACCGGTACTGCGGGCCCCGAGTTCAAGCCCTCCAGCAACAACACACGCAACTGCTCGGCATCGCGCTCGCGGCGGATGAGTTCATGCAGGTACTCGCTGGTGGAGCTGAAGCTCTTCTTCGCGACTTGCTGATCGACGAAGAGCTTCAGATCGTCGCTGAGCGATATGCTCATGTTGGCCATGGCTGAACTCCGCCTTTGGCAAATACTGCCATGGTATCTGTTCCCGCCCGCAAGCCTCCAACGGTGACAAGGGAGTGAGCAGAGCAGAACTCTTGATGGATGCGGGGAACTCGGCTCGCGCCTTCGCACGACGACGTCTCGCTCATGATGGCGGCTTGGTCCGCGCCCTACCGATGGCTCATTGCTCTTCGCTCTTCCTTTGTGTCCTTTGTGTCCTTTGTGTTGAATGCTCTTGATCTGAGTGTTTCGGTTACCCGCGCATCAAGCACCGGCGATCTCGATGCTTCCTGCTCTTTCTGACCCCTCAGCCCTCGGCCCTGAGTCTGGTGAGAACGCCGTCGACGAGATCGCTTCGGTGAAGGCTGCCGCGACCCTTCCGATACGCTCGCCACTTCGGTCAGAATGGGGCGGGGCATGACACGGGGGAAGGCGATGCGCTGGGTACGGCCGATAGCAGTCTGGCTGGTTGCGTCATTGTTGGCGGCAATCACGGGTTCGCTGGTGCAGACGCAGGTCAACCTGTACGCCTTGCAGCGGATGGGCGCGCCGATTTCCTGGGCCGATCGCGCTGCCACCAGTTGGCAGGATCTGCTCGGCTTCGCACCGATGTGGCTGGGACTGGTCGCGATCGGCTTTGCGATCGCCTTGCCCGTGGCGGCCTGGATCGCGCATCGCTACGGCCGGCGACTGTTGTGGTTCGCTCTGGCCGGCGGCGTGGCGGTGCTGGTCATACTGCTGTCCATGAACGCGCTGCTCGGCATCACGCCCATTGCCGCGGCGCGCAAGGTACCGGGTTTGCTGCTGCTGGCGCTGAGCGGCGCGCTGGGCGGGGTGCTGGCCGGGATATACACAGGCGCACGAAAGCGGCTCGGCTAGTGTGAATGTTCTACCCATGCTCCCTAGTCTGAACTTCGAGGCCGGTCGATCGACTGGCCAGCCTGAAGTCCAATTGGAGAGCATCCATGAGCAAGAAGATCAGTGCCAAGCAGGTCGGCAAGACCGTCGAGTCCAACGTCAAGGCCATCCGCGTCACCGCCCAGGAGCTGTGGTTGGCTTCGCTCGGTGCCGCTTCCCTGGCGCGCAAGCAGAGCGCGCAGATGTACGACACCCTGATCGCTGAGGGCAAGAGCTTGCAGCAGCAGGGTGTCAAGCTGGCCGAGGATGTGTCCGGTGATCTGCGCAAGCAGGTCGAAGGAACCCTGGGTCGCGTCATGAGCGCTGCCAATGACAACTATCAGTTTGTCGAAAGCAAGGTCGGCGAAGGCGTTGGCCGAGTGCTGGGTCGGATGGGCGTGCCCTCGCGTGACGACATCGTCGAGCTGAGCAAGCGCGTGGCCGAGCTGAGCAAGCAGGTCAAGCTGCTCCAGAACGGCCGCAAGAGCACCCTGCTGGGCGACGCCCAGGCCGCCTGATCCGGCGCGCTGTACCGTCTCAAGATTCAACCCGTTTCACCGGTCGACGCGGAGCAACCCCTCCCCCGCGACGCGTCGGCCAACTTGTTCAAATTGAACTCCCTGGTGGATCTCGCCCGGACGGCCCTGCCGCTCCGGGCTTTTTTGTGCGTGGTCGGGCGAAGTCGGCAATGCTCTGGTAGGCCGTTGTGCCCGATCGGCGTGGTGTATCTGACGGCAGCGTCGAGCCAGTTCCGATCGGGCTCAGCGGCGCTTTTCGACTTCGAGTCGCGTGAGTTTATCCGGCGCAGCCGCGAACACTCATGAGTCCGTGAAGAACTCTGCGAACACCTTGATGGCCTGTTCGATCGCGGCGTCGTCGATATCCAGATGGGTGACCAGCCGGATGCTCGGCAGATAGCCGATCGACATGCGCACTTGCGCCGCGGCCACATGCGCCTTGAAAGCGGCCAGCCGATCGACCGGGACCTCGATGAAGACCATGTTGCTGTGCTGGCCAAGTACGCGCAGGCCGGGCAGGGAGCGCAGGCCTTCGGCCAGCCGGACTGCGCGGGCGTGATCCTCGGCGAGGCGCTCGACGTGATGATCGAGCGCGTGCAGGCAGGCCGCCGCCAGCATGCCTGACTGGCGCATGCCCCCGCCGGTAACCTTGCGCCAGCGCCTTGCCGAGTCGATCAATTCGCAGGTGCCGACCAGCACCGAGCCAACCGGCGCGCCGAGCCCCTTCGAGAAGCACACCGACACGCTGTCGAAATGCTGCGCGATGGTCCGCGCCGACACCTGGCTGGCGACCGCCGCGTTGTACAGCCTCGCGCCGTCCAGGTGCAGTGCCAGACCGTGCTCGTCGCAGAAACTGCGTGCCTGCGCGAGATAGTCCAGCGGCAGCGGCCGACCATGCCAGGTGTTCT
>DAIMJK010000316.1:0-4073 GCA_036722245.1 Lysobacterales bacterium | reverse complement strand
TCATCGGCACCGGTGGCCGGGTCAACCTGCGTCTGGTCGATGGCAATGGTCAACCAATCTCGGGTGTGTTCATCACCGCAACCTGTGTCGGTGAGGGTGGTGCAGCCTTCTTCATCACCGAGCCCCCGGGCATCACCGACGAGGATGGTAGGACCGACGCGTTGATTACCACTTCGGGTCTAATCGGAGCCGGTGATGTGGGTAGCGGCGTCTGTACCTTCCGCGCCGCTGGCGGCACACCGTTTGTGGATGTGCAGTTCATCGGAGTGGACATCTGCAGGTTCGCCTTCTCGCCCAGCTGCTAAGGGCAAGATGCAATGACAGCGCACTGGGCCCGGCTTGCCGGGCCCAGTGCGTTTTGGAGAAGGCATTTGTTACGGCCGCGCGCTCGCGTCGACACGGCCAGTGATAGAGTCGCAGCGGGACGTTCCGGTATCACTTGATGGCAGGCTCCAAGCACAGCTATTCACCTGGCACGCATATTTTTCGCGAGGGCGATGCGCCCGACGCCGCCTATGTGGTCGATCAAGGGCGTGTTGAGGTCTACACCATCCACAATGGCCAGAAGCTGATCCTCAACTATCTGGGCCCCGGGGACCTGCTGGGCGAGATGGCCGTCATCGACCGGGAGCCACGCTCGGCGAGTGCCAGGGCAACCACCCTGTGCACTTTGACCGAGATCAGGGAGGACCAGATCCAGGAACGACTGCAGCAGGCCGACTCGGTGGTCCGCTTGCTGGTTCAAGCCTTGTTGCGGCGCTATCGCACCGGACTGAAGGCGGTCCGCGACCGCGGCATTCCGTTACCTGAGCCGGAAGACGAGCAAGCCGACCACGGCACTGTCATTGACAAGTTCCGGTTGGAAGCCGAACTGATGGATGCCATCGACAACGAGGAACTGAGCGTCGTATTCCAGCCCATACTGGACGTGCGAAGCGGACGGATCAGTGGTTTCGAATCCCTCACGCGCTGGCAGCATCCCCGTCGGGGCGCCATCTCCCCGGCCGAGTTCATTGCGCTGGCCGAGGAAACCTCGCTGATCCTGCCGGTCGGACACTATGCCCTGAGCAAGTCGACCCAGGCCCTTGCCAAGCTGATGCGCGATGCGCCGCCAGCCCTGACCGAGCATTTGTGGGTATCGGTGAATGTGTCGGCGCGGCAGTCGGCGGTGGTCGATTTCGCCGATCTGGTGAAGGCCGAACTGGATCGGGAGGGCCTGTCCACGGCACACTTCAAGCTGGAGATCACCGAGAGCCTGACCCTGGACTTCGAGCGGGTCAGCAGCCTGATCGATCGTTGCCGGGTGTTGGGAATCGGTGTGGCACTGGATGATTTTGGCACCGGTCATTCCAATCTCAGCCGATTGCATGGCTTGCGCTTCGATACCGTGAAGCTCGACCAGTCCTTCGTCCGTCAGATGATGGACCAATCCCGCTGCGCGGAGCTGGTGAAGGGTATCTTGCAGATGATTCGAGCGATTGGTGCCGAAGTCGTCGCCGAGGGGGTGGAGACCATTGAACAGGCCCGGTTCCTGAAGGCCGCCGGATGCCGCTACCTGCAGGGTTATCTGATTGGCAAGCCACAGGCGGCCGATGGTCTGCCCGCGCTGCTGAGTGCGGAGCCGCTGCAGGTGTGAGGCAATGACTCCCTGCTGAGGTGGGGCGGGAATGCAGGTTGGGTGGGAAGGTGGATATGCAAAAAAGGACGACAGCTCAGGCTCCTGCACGACGCGCGGTGGTGCTGTTGTCCGGAGGAATGGATTCGGCGCTGACGCTGGCCGAGGCCATCGCCGCCGGCTTCGAGTGTCACGCGCTGAGCCTTGATTATGGTCAGCGGCATCGTGCCGAACTGATCGCCGCTGCGGGTCTGGCAGTGTCGATGGGCGCGGCAAGTCACAAGCTGCTCGGCCTTGATCTGCGCACGCTCGGCGGCTCGGCGCTGACGGCGGACATTGCCGTACCCGAGCATCCTGGTAGCGGGATACCGGTCACCTATGTACCCGCCCGCAATACCGTCATGCTGGCACTGGCGTTGGGCTGGGCGGAGGTACTTGACTGCACCGACCTGTTCGTGGGCGTCAATGCCGTTGACTACTCCGGCTATCCAGACTGTCGGCCCGCGTTCGTGGCAGCCTTCCAGGCGCTCGCACATGTTGCCACCAAGGCCGGTATCGAAGGCGGCAGCTGGCGCGTGCATGCGCCTCTGATGCAGTTGGGCAAGGCCGATATCGTTCGCCGTGGGATCGAGTTGGGAGTGGACTTTGGCGCTACCGTTTCGTGCTATCAGGCCGATGATGCAGGCCGCGCTTGCGGTCGCTGTGATGCCTGCCGTTTGCGTGCGCAGGGCTTCAAGGACGCTGGGGTCGCGGATCCAACCCGCTACCGCAGCTGAACCTGAGTTGCGATCTTGCGCACTCAGGACGATGGGCACTTGTATGTCGGACACTGCGGCCGCATTGTGGCAAGGGGGCAAGCTGGCAGCGGGGATCACTGAGGCAGTTACCGTTCCTCATGGAGGGTGTCATGATCAATCGAGAATCCGTGCTCGACATGGCCGATCCTTGGCCCTGGTTGGCGAATGCGCCGGATGAATCCATTCCTCTGGATGAGGCGGCGATGCTGATCTCGCGGGAGGAATATCCATCGCTCGATGTGCAAGCCTATCTTGGTCGCTTGCGTCAACATGCGGCGGAGTTGCGCGAGCGGATGAGCACGGCGATGCTCCCTGAGGAACCCCTGCGGCGGATTGTCACGCTGAACACCTATCTGTTCGAGGATCTGGGATTCAGCGGTGAGGCGCTGGACTACTACGATCCGCGCAACAGCTATCTGTCGGACGTGCTGGACCGCCGTCGCGGCATTCCGATCAGCCTGTCCCTGCTGTACGTGCATCTGGCTCGTTGCGTTGATCTTCCCGCCGAAGGCATATCCTTTCCCGGCCATTTCCTGGTTCGGCTGCCGGTAGAGGACGGCCTGATCGTGCTCGATCCGTATCATCGCGGACGTTCGCTCGGGACCGAGGAACTGCGACAGCGGGCTTGGAGCGCCCAGGCCGGCGAGCGCCCGGACGACGAAGCACTGATCGACCTGCTCGAACCTTCCGACAATCGCGGCATCCTCGCTCGCATGCTGCGCAACCTGAAGTCGATCTACGTTGATCGGGAAGACTGGGACCGGGCGCTGCGCGTAGCGGACCGACTGGTCACCCTGCAAGGGTCAGCGGAAGATTTCCGCGACCGTGGACTGCTGTATCGCGCAGTGGGCGCGGAGGCGGCAGCCCTGCGTGACATGCGCCGTTATCTGGAGCTGATGCCGGCCGCTGGTGAGGACGAGGCAACGCGCGGATTGCTCACCGAGCTGTCATCCCGCAGGGACCGGATGCACTAGCCCCCCGACAGCACACTCTTGAAAGACGGGCCCTCATTGCCTGCGGGTCCGACCTCGCAACCGCCGCACACGCCCATGCTGCTCCGATCGGCTTGCATCCCCTCGATGAAGCTGGCTCGCCCACGGCCGGCCAGGATCTCGCTGTAGGTATGGGTCTTCAAGCTGCCGAATACCGCCGCCCGCGGGTGCATGCAGCAGGGCACCACGGTGCCGTCATGGTCGACATAGAGCAACCGGATCTCACCGTTCCAGGCGTGACCGGTAAAGGCCTCCGGTGGCGCGACGAAGAAGCACGGGCCCTTGGGGATCTCCGGTGTGCGTCGGGTCATGTTCTGGGCCGACTCCGGCAGCAGCATCCAACCACGGAATTCCGGCGTCCAGCCGCGCGGCTCCAGGATCGAGCGCCAGACCACCATATCCTCCTTCTTCTCGACCACGCTGCGGGTGATCAGCTGCAGGCCGGGCGAGTGTCGATCGCGCAATTCACGAGCGCGCTCCAGGAACTCGATGAACTTGTCCCACTTCGACGGGGTGCGCAGGCGCTCGTAGGCCTCCGGGCTGCCATCACCATCGCAGCTGACGACCAGCCGGGTCAGCACTTCCTGACGTAGCATGCCCTCGAAGTCGTCCCAGTCCACATGCTGGGCATTGGTCGAGATCTCGATCACCGAAGCCTTCCAGCGCTGC
>DAIMJK010000315.1:2747-4087 GCA_036722245.1 Lysobacterales bacterium | reverse complement strand
CATCGGCAAGGCCCGGAACGGCGGTCAATCCCACCCCGCCCCGCCTGGAGTACAGTGTGGCTCCGGCGCTGCGATACCGCGGTGCCATTCGAGGAGGATTTGCGCATGAATTTCCAGTTGACTCTGGTTCCGATCATTGCCCTGATTGCCGGCATCCTGATCCTGGTCAAGCCGCGTCTGCTCAACTATGTGGTGGCTATCTATCTGATCCTGGTCGGCGTGCTGGGTCTGACCGGTGCCGGCAGCATCCGCCTGATCTGAGCTCAGTCAGTCGTGGCTGGTTCGGGCGCGGGTGCGCGGCTGTGAATGATCTCGCGATGGAAAGGCGCGAGCCGCGCCAATAGCCGGTTCTGGGTCCGATGCGGCGTGGCGCTGCGCTCCATCGCCACTTGCATCGCTTCGACGACCGCGTTGAAGGCCTCGGCGTTGATCTGCAAACCGCGATGCACCTCCAGCATCGGATCACCGCTGTAGACGCAGGGACCGTCGCTGAGCTCGCAAAGATGCTCGTAGAACTTGTCTCGAAAGCGCGGAATGTGGGTGTGGCTGAAGTGCGGCGCGATGCGCTGATCATTGGCACTGACCACCAGAAAGGCCTCGACGATCCGGCTCAAGCCCGGTTCACCGCCGAGTTCCTCGAACAGGGTCGGGGATCGACTGCGGTCGATGGCACAGCCATGCAGCCACAGCCCGCTCAACAGCAGTACAAGCAGCGAAAGACCCGATTGCGCACGATGTTGCGATGAACCGACGCGCTCAACGTGCATGAGCCACTCCACGCGCTGGAGCGTCTTGCTGCTGCCGCAACCAGTCGCGTAGCTGCGTCGCGTGCACCGGCCGACTGATCAGAAAGCCTTGCGCCTGGTCGCAGCCGTAGCTGCGCAGCTGGGCCAGCACCTGTTCGCTTTCAACGCCTTCGGCCACCACTTTCAGACCCATGTTGTGCCCCAGCTGGATGGTACTGCGCACGATCACCGCGTCGTCGCCGTCACTGCTCAGTGCGAGCACGAAAGACTTGTCGATCTTCAACTCGTCCACCGGCAGCCGCTTCAGATAGGCCAGCGAGGAATGGCCAGTGCCGAAGTCATCAATCGCCAGACGCACGCCCAGCGCCTTGAGTCGATGCAGCATCTGTACGCCCTGGTTGGCATCGCGCATCACCGCACCTTCGGTCATTTCCAGCACCAGCAGCGCAGGTGCCGTTCCGAACTCCTGCAGCAACTCCCCCAGGAAGACGGGCAGGTCGATGTCGTAGAGATCGTGCGGTGACAGATTGACCGCCACCCCCAGCGTGAAGCCTTCCTGCTCAAATTCCAGGAGCCGCCCCTCGAGAACGGCAT
>DAIMJK010000315.1:0-2737 GCA_036722245.1 Lysobacterales bacterium | reverse complement strand
TCCTGCTGCCATAGCTGCAGTTGCTCAAGGCTGCGACGCAGCACCCAACGGGTGAGCTCGGTAATCCGGCCGGTCTGCTCTGCGATCGGGATGAACAGCTCCGGAGAGATGTCGCCCAGACGCGGATGCTGCCAGCGCAACAGGGCCTCGGCATGACTGCACTGCTCACTGCGCAGATCCAGCTTGGGCTGGAAGCGCAGGCTGATCTCGTCTCTGGCCAGCGCCAGGCGCAGATCATTCGCCAGCGCCAGCCGTTCGCCCTGCTGGGCATCGCGCCCGGGCCGGTAGCGCTGCCAGTGCGCACCGCCCTGCTTGGCGTCGTACAGCGCGATGTCCGCGCGCGACAGCAACGTCGCCGGCGAGCTGCCATCCTCCGGTGCCACTGCGATGCCGATGCTGGCGTCGAGCATCAGCTGCATCTGCGGCAGTTCCAGCGCTTCGCCCAGACTGGCCAGCAGACTCCCCGCCAATCGCTCCGCCTGCGCAGCGTCGCTTGCCGGCAGCACGATCAGAAACTCGTCGCCGCCCAACCGGGCCACGATTGCACCGTCGAATTCCGAGCGCAGGACCGCGCCCAGACGTCTTGCGACCCGTACCAGCACCTCATCACCGACCGGATGGCCGAGGGTGTCGTTGATGTCCTTGAAGCGATCCAGATCCATCAGCAGTAGCGCCGGACCGCGTTCGTCATCACCAGATCGTTCCAGCGCCTCGTGCAGGAAATCCAGCGCACGGGCTCGGTTCGGCAGGCCGGTCAGCGCGTCATGAAAGGCCTGATGGGCGATGGTCTCCTCGCGCGCCTGGATGCCCCCGCGCATTTCCTCCAGCGTGTTGGCGAGTGCGCCGATCTCATCCTGAGGTGATGCCCCGTTGCGACGCGACAGGCTGAAACCCTGCGCGTAGTCGCCCTGCCCGATCCGGCTCGCCGCCTCCGCCAGCCGCTGCAAGGGCCGGGTCACGGTCCGCGCCAGCCACATCGCGACCAGCACCGAACCGGCCAGCGCCAGCAAGGCCAGCAGGCCCAGCTCGGTGCGCAGCCGGCGCAACTCGGCATACAACTGGTCCTCGTTCAGCAGAACGTCCATGCGCACCTCATCGAGAGACTGGCTTGCAGCCAGAAAGGCGCCACTCGGCAGTTGCCAGCGCTGCATCGCTTGTCCATTCGTCGACGCCTTGTTCAATGCGGCCGCATCGTCTGCAGCCAGACTACTGAGGGGCTCAACGTCTCCGTCCTCGTGCGCTTCAGGCGTCACCCGGAAAGCCAGATCGCTGCCGGTCAGCTGCTTGAGCTCCAGCGCCAGCTCGCGGTCGATTTCGAATCCGGCCACCACCCAGCCGATCCGGCGTGGTGCCATGATCGGGGTGATCACAAACTGGTGTGGCAACTTTTCCCAGGCCCGCTTGTAACTGCCCCGCGGGTTGCCTTGCTGCGCGGCCAGCAGGGATTCGATCAGCGCCTGGGTTGATTCTTCCTGATCAAGTACCGGCGCGGCATCCATATCCAGCACCCACAGCAGATCGGCACCGATGCGCTGGCGGTGGTTGGCAAATGCACTATGCATCGTGGCCTCATCACCACTGGCCAGCGCTGCGCGAAAGCCGTAGTCGGCCGCGAGCACCTCGACGCCTTGCAACAGTCGCTGACCGCGAAACTCGATCACGCGCTGCGCGACCATCGCCGCCGAGCGCAGTCGCGACTCGGCCTCGCTGACCGCGGCCTGGCGCAGCTTTGCATCGACCGCCCACCAGCTCAGGGCCTGCGTCGCCAGCACCAGCAGGCAGATCGCCAGCGTCAGCCGGGCCCGGAAGCTCGGTGTGCTCACGGTGACCCGAAACCCAGCGACGGCGGTTCCAGATCGGGTGCAGGCTGTAGCGGCAGATTGACCTCGATCCGTTCATCGGCGGCCAGCGGCAGACTCAGCGGCTGGCGCCATCCTGCCGAGCCCGGCGGCAGACGCGAATGCCAGACCCGCAGTTCGTAGTCACCCGGCGGAATGTCGGCCAGCGATGCCTCGCCGGACTGATCCGAGCGGGCCCACCAGGGCGTGTCCATGACCACGATGAAGCCGAGCATCCAGTCATGCACGTTGCAGCCCAGTTCCACCGTGCCCGCTGTGTCGAAGCGCACGGGCTCGGTCGGCGTGCCGCTGTAGAGCTTGATTTCGAAGTTTCGCGCCGGCGAGAAGGAATAGACGTGATGACGGACCCGATCGCGATTGGGAAAACTCACCGAGGCACCGCGCGGAATCACCAGCACGTGCGGATCGAAACGCAGATCTCGTTGGGCCAGGCTGTAGCTGGAGGCCGGCACCGCCGGGGCCGGCACCGAGGGGCCGTGCAGACTGACAACAGCATCAGAGACCGGACCGCCAGCATCGACGACGTTCACCACAACGGCGGCGTAGCTGAAATCACACAGACCAAGGCACACCAGTGTCACGGTTGACCACCGAATCATTCGGGATCCACATCGCCAGCAATCCGCAAGCATGCAGCCAAACATGTCAAGAGGCCGCGCATGCGAGATGGAACGCGCGCAAAGTTGACCATTCTTGATGATCTGGCGGCAAACAGCACGCCGTTGCCCTACACTTGCGCGCCTCCCAGCCGGGCACTCCCGCGGCCGCGGATCGCCTCCACCTTGAGCCCCGGATTGCGCAATGTCACGCCGTTTCACCCCGCATCGTGTCGCGTCGTGGCTGCTCCTCATCGCATCCGGATCTTTGTCGGCAGTGGA
>DAIMJK010000314.1:1017-4099 GCA_036722245.1 Lysobacterales bacterium | reverse complement strand
GTAGGTGTCGATACCGTACCAGGCGCTGTCCAGCGCGTAGCCGAGGCGCCGGCTGGGGCTGTCGACCATCTGCGCGACAAACTTGCCCAGAAAATCGCGACTGGCCTCGAACTCGGTCTGACTCAAGCCCTGTTCCACCATCTGCTCGAGTTCGAACAGTGCGGCGCGGGTGGCGAAGTGGGCGTCGTTGTTGTCGCGCAGCGGTCGCAGCCAGATCTGGAACAGGTCCTGGTGGCGGGCGTAGTTGGGCTCCGGCGTAGACAGGTACATGCCATTGGGGAAGTACTCGATGTAGGCATAGTCGCCATAGTTCATTCCGCGCGCCTCGCGGATGCGCTGGTACAGACGGGCCGAGGAGTTGCGGTGCTCGCCGAGCCAGGAGCGCGCCAACCACAGTGCCAGGAAGTCCGGATCACCGCGCCGAACCTGGATCGGAAAGCCGAAAGACACCGCCACCGCCGGCGTTTCCTTCTGGATCAGCAGCGCCTGGCGGCCACCGCTGGCGTCAATCTTCGGGCGTGATGTCACGGCCGGCTCGCCGACCGGCAGTCGGCCCATGTCACGAACGATGCGGGTGACGAAGTCCTCTGGATAGCCGCCGGCCAGGCCGATGCTCAGGCGGGCCTGGCTGTAGTGCTCGGCGTGGAAGGCGCGCACATCACTCACGGTCAGTGCTTCGACCTCGGCGGCGTGGCCAGCGCTCAGGCGCCCGTAGGGATGGTCAGGACCGAAGACTCGTTCGTACAGCGCCTCCTTGCCGAACTCTTCATCGTTGCTGCTGCGCAGGTTGACGCGGATTGCGTTGACCTGCTGTTGCTGCAACCGCTTGAAGTCCGCCTCGTCGAAGGCCGGCGTGAGCAGCTGCTCGCGCAGGATCTCGTACCAGCTGTCGAGGTTGTCGCGATGCACGCTGCCGCGCAGCACGGTCATTTCCTTGCCGACCTGGTACTCGACCGGTGCGGCCATCGGATAAAGCAGGCGTTGCAGTTCGGCGTAGCCGCGACGCTCGCTGCCGGCGTCGGCAATCATGCCGGCGGTCAGCTGGGCCAGACCGGCCTTGCCCGGCGGATCCCAGGCCGCGCCGGTGCGGAACAGCAATTGGACCTCGACCAGCGGCGATAGCCCAGGCTGGGCAAGCAGGGCAATGTCGGAGCTGACCGGAGCACGTGCGGCGGCCACTCGGTCGTCCAGATCGGCGAGCGCATCGATCCCGGCAAAGACCGGATCGTTGGACAGGCTCACGGCGGTCCGGTGACTGTCCTGCAGCACCTCATCGGCCACGCTCAGCAGCTGTTCCGGCGTGACCGCATCGAGTTGGGCGTAATAGTGGTTCAGAGTCTCCAGGTCACGCTGGTAATGAACGAAACGGGCGAGGGTGGCGGCAATTGCCGACGGCGTGGTGAAAGTCGCCGCGGTGCCGTACTTGATCCGCGCCTTGGTAGCCTCGAGCACACTGGCGTCCACGCTCTGGCTACGCGCCCGCACAATGGTGTCCTGCAGCGCGGTGATCACTGCGGCTGGGTCACCGTCCTTGTTCAGGCGCACACCCAGGTAACCGAGCGAGGGGTCGCGGTTGTTCGGCATGAAGCTGAACAACGCGTCCACGCTGCGCTCGCGCACGACCAGTTGCTGATAAAGCTCGGAATTCTGGCCAAACCAGATCTCGCCCAGCACGGCCAGTGCGGCCATCCGCGGATCGTCCTTGCTGAAGGCCGGCTTGCGGTAGGCATACATCAGGTGCGGCAGGGTCGGGCCCTCCCAGGTGATGTGCTCATACTTCGGGCCGGTCGGCGCGGGTTCGGCCGGAATCTCAAAGTCGTTGGTCTTGGCCTGCCAGGGACCGAAGTGACGCTCGACCATTTCGAAGGTGGCCTCCGGATCCAGATCGCCAACGAGGATCAGGCTGCTGTAATTGGGTCGGTACCAGCGGTCGAAGAAGATCTTCGAGTACTCCATCTGGTCGGGCATGATCTCGATGTCAGCCAAAAACCCCATCGTCGTGTGTTTGTAGGGATGGACGTCGAAAGAAAGGTCGCGGATGCGCTCGATCAGCTTCTGGATCGGATTGGAGAAGTTCTTCAGATACTCGCCCTTGACCGCCAGTGCCTCGGTGCGGAACTGCTCCTCGGTGTAGCTCAGGTTCTGGAAGCGATCGGCCTCGACCTCGAGGATCTGGTCCAGGTCGGCCTTGGAGAAGTCGATGTAGTAGTTGGTGTAGTCGTCGGTGGTGTAGGCGTTCTGGTTGGCGCCGGCACGCGTGATCACGTCCTGATATTCCGCCGGAGGATAGCTCGGCGTGCCGCGGAACATCATGTGCTCGAAGAAGTGGGCGAAGCCCGACTTGCCCGGCTCGACCTCATTGCGCGAGCCGGTCCCGACCGCCAGTTGCAGCGACACCAGGTCCAGATGGTCCGTCGGCACCACGTAGACGATCAGGCCATTGTCCAGCTCGCGCTGGTGATAGGGCAGGTCGAACATCTTGCTGTCTGCAGCGATGATCGGCGCGCCGAACAGCGCCAGCAGGGCGAGCAGCGGGGCCAACAGGCCCAAACGGGAATACGACACGGACGAGCTCCGGTGAGAAAGGCCAGCGGTGGATTGGAGCAGTAGTGATGAGGAAAGGCAAAGTGCCAGAAGATCGAGGGCCCAGGGGAGAGGGCCCAGGGCACAGGGCCCAGAAGAGCCGCGGCGTGACGCGTAGAAACCGCGTCGAGCAAGGGCCCAGGGCCCAGAGCAGTCCTTTGGTGGTCTGCAAGGGACCCGGACTACTTCGATGTCGCTCTACTGGGCCCTGGGCCCTGTGCCCTGTGCCCTGGGCCCTGTGCCCTCAGCCCTCTCGACGGCCACAAATGTCGTTTCCGCCAGTTGCGTGCGTACTCATGGCCAACACCACTCAAACCGGAGTATCGCCATGCGTTTCACACGTTTCGCTCGTCCCATTCTGCTGGCCGCCACTTGTCTGGTCGGCGCTGCCCATGCCCAGACCGACAGCTTCAGCCTGAACTTCAGCAAGGTCGAATACAACTACGACGCCGACGTCGGGCAGCAGCACCTCCGCGCGCTGCGCGAGGAGCGGTCCTGT
>DAIMJK010000314.1:0-1007 GCA_036722245.1 Lysobacterales bacterium | reverse complement strand
TCCACGTGCGCCCGTGTACCAGCACGATGGCACCGCGGGGCCGCGCCGGCACGCCCGGCCCGCTGCTCTACGCCAGCCGCACCGGCGACTTGCCTTTCGAACTGGAACTGGTCCATGGCGAGAAGGGCTCGGTTGCCTTGCTGCCCATCGGTTCTCACAACGTCACCCTCAAGCGAGGTCTGTTCTTCCCGGCCGATCCCTTGCCGCAGTCCTGGCTCAGCTTCGAGATGGCGGCGCCGCGGGGCCAGACCGCCGGTGTGCTGAACATCGGCATCGACCAGTCGACGGATCAGTCCGGGACAGGCCCAGGCGCAGGACCACACATCAGGATCTTCGACGGCAGCAATGGCGCGGTGCAAACCGGAGGCACGCCGGTGATCATGGCTGACGGCAGCGTCCGCTTCATCCGCAACTCACCCGATGTGCGCCTGTGGGGCGCGCCTGCGGCCCTGTTCAACAACCCCGGCCCAGGCGAACCGCTGGAAGCCCGCCTGCCCACGCCGGCCCCGGGTCAGACCATCGAGTTGCAGCTGAAGGTCATGGACGACCAGGGTGCCAGCATGATGCTGCCCGTGCGGATCATGCGGCCGCGCTGATGCGCTTCGGTGATGTCCCGAGGTGTACTCGGGCAAACTGACACAAAGGCCACACCCGGAACCCCGAGTTGTACTCGGGCACGCTGCCCCAGTGCTTCACCCGGCTTCGTTGCCCGAGTTCAACTCGGGGCTCCATTCATGGCTCGGCGCTTCACCCGGGATGCTGCGGCCTTCAAGGCCCTGAGCCCTGGGCCCTGCTCTTGATGCGGTGCGCGGAGCGACTCGACATCCCACGCGCGCCGCCGCAGCTCTTCTGGGCCCTGTGCCCTGTGCCCCGGGCCCTGTGCCCTGGGCCCTGTGCCCCGGGCCCTCGCTCTTGACTGGCTACTGGAACTGGCCACTGGAACTGCGCTGAGGCTACATCCTGAACACCCCAAACCCCTCCCGCTCGATCGGCGCATTGAAACTCGC
>DAIMJK010000313.1:0-4100 GCA_036722245.1 Lysobacterales bacterium | reverse complement strand
CGCTGCATGTGCAGCGCCATCGCGTGCTCGTCCAGGACCAGACAGGCCGGTGAATCGACCAGCCGCTTGCTGGTCCGGACCGCCTTGACCCGCTCGCCCAGCAGCTCGGTGAGCCGGTCGATCAGCGGCTTGTGCTCCTCGCTGACTTCCTCGGCCTGCCCATCGGCGCCGGCACCCTCGAAGTTGCCCTTGGCGACATGCTTGAGCGGCTTGCCCTGGTATTCGTGCAGATAGCCGACCATCCACTCGTCGATGCGATCGAACAACAAGAGCACCTCGACGCCCTGCGCCTTCAGCGCCTCGATCTGCGGGCTGCCGCGGGCGGCGTTGTAGCTGTCAGCGGTGACGAAATAGATCACTGTCTGGTCGGCCTTCATGCGCGCCAGATACTCATCCAGCGAGACCTCACGCTTGCTGCCCTGGCCCTGGGTGGAGGCAAAGCGCAACAGTTTGGCGATCCGCTCGCGATTGCCGAAGTCCTCCGCCAGACCTTCCTTCAGCACATTGCCGAAAGCCTCGAAGAACTGCTGGAACTTGTCCTTGTCATCGACTGCCAGCTTGTCGAGCATGTCGAGCACGCGCTTGACGCAGGCGGCGCGGATCTGGGAGACGAGCTTGTTGTCCTGCAGCAACTCGCGCGAGACGTTCAGCGGCAGATCGTCCGAATCGATCACGCCGCGGACGAAGCGCAGGTAGGACGGCAGCAGTTGTTCGGAGGCGTCCATGATGAAGACGCGGCGAATGTACAGCTTCAGACCCTTGCGCTCGTTGCGGTCGCTCCACAGCTGGTCGAACGGCGCCTTGCTCGGGACATACAGCAGCGAGGTATAGCTCTGCTTGCCCTCGACCCGGTTGTGCGACCACAGCAGCGCTTCGTCCATGCCGTGGTTCAGATGCTTGTAGAAGGCCTGATATTCCTCGTCCTTCAGCTCGGCCTTGGGGCGCGCCCACAGCGCCGAGGCATGGTTGACCGTTTCCCACTCGGGCGCTGCGTCCTTTGCCTTCGCCGCCTCCTCGGCGCCTTCCTTGTTTGCGTCGCCATCGTCAGCGTCGTCGACATCGTCCTGCGCCTTGGCCGGCAGCATGATCGGGAAAGCGATGTGGTCCGAATAACGCCGGATCAGCTGGCGGATCTGCCACAGGTCGAGGAACTCGCTCTCTTCCTCCTTCAACTTGAGCACCACCTCGGTGCCGCGCTGGGCGCGTTCGATCGTCTCCAGTTCGAACTCGCCGGTGCCGCTGGAGGCCCAGCGCACGCCCTCGGCCGCATCCAGATCAGCGCGCCGGCTGCGCACCTCGATCGACTCGGCGACGATAAAGGCCGAATAGAAGCCGACCCCGAACTGGCCGATCAGCTGGGCGTCCTTGCGCGCATCACCGCTGAGCGCTTCGAGAAAGCGCTTGGTGCCCGAGCGCGCGATCGTGCCCAGATTGTCCAGCGCCTCTTCCCGGCTCATGCCGATGCCGTTGTCGCGTACGGTCAGCGTCCTGGCTTGCGGATCGACCTCGATCTGGATCTTGAGCTCGCTGTCGGTCGCCGACAGCTCCGGCCGGGCGAGTGCTTCGAAGCGCAGCTTGTCGCAGGCGTCCGAAGCGTTGGAGATCAGCTCGCGCAGGAAAATCTCCTTGTGCGAGTAGAGCGAATGGATGACCAGTTGCAGGACTTGCTGCACCTCGGCCTGGAAGGCGTGCTTCTGGGTCTGACTCATGGGCGGACGACTCTCTGGCAGATGGATTGCTGTGGCTGCACAGAGTGGGTCGGAATCGCTGGAATTCAAGGGGCCGACCTACTCCCACTCGATCGTCGCCGGCGGCTTGCCGGTAATGTCGTAGACGACCCGTGAAACGCCGCGGACCTCGTTGACGATGCGGCGGGCGGCGCGCTCGAGCAGTTGGTACGGCAATTCGGCCCAGCGGGCGGTCATGAAGTCGATCGTTTCCACCGCGCGCAGGGCGATCACCGGCTCGTAGGCGCGGGCGTCGCCGACCACGCCGACCGAGCGAACCGGAAGATAGACGGCGAAGGCCTGACTGGTGCGTTCGTACCAACCAGCGGCGCGCAGTTCCTCGATGAAAATGTAGTCGGCGCGCTGCAGCACCGCGACCGCCTCGGCGGTGACCTCACCGAGCACGCGTACCCCCAGACCCGGTCCGGGGAAGGGGTGACGATCAACCATCTCGGCCGGCAGGCCCAGTTCGCGCCCGAGGCGCCGCACCTCGTCCTTGAACAACTCACGCAGCGGCTCGACCAGCTTCAGGTGCATCCGCTCCGGCAGCCCACCGACGTTATGGTGCGACTTGATCACGTGCGCCTTGCCGGTCGCCGCCCCGGCTGACTCGATCACATCCGGATAGATCGTGCCCTGGGCAAGGAAGTCCACTCCCTCCAGCAGTTTCGCCTCCCGCTCGAAGATCTCCACGAACAGCCGGCCGATGATCTTGCGCTTGGCTTCCGGATCATCGACCCCGGACAGCGCGCCGAAATAGCGTTCGGCGGCATCGACCCGGATCACCTTGACGCCCATGTGACGGGCGAAGGTCTCCATCACCTGATCGCCCTCCTGCCATCGCAGCAGGCCGGTGTCGACGAACACGCATGTCAACTGATCGCCGATGGCACGATGCAGCAGCGCGGCGACGACCGAGGAATCGACCCCGCCGGACAGCCCCAGCAGCACGCCAGCGTCGCCGACCTGGGCGCGCACGCGCTCGATCTGGTCTTCGATGATGCCGGCGGCGTTCCACAGCGCGTCGCAGCCGCAGATGTCCAGCGCGAAACGGCGCAGGATGTCCAGACCGCGGCGGGTGTGGGTCACCTCGGGGTGGAACTGCAGCCCGAAGTACGGCTTGGAGACATGCTCCATCGCCGCGATCGCGACGTGTTCGGTGCGCCCAGCCAGCCGGAAGCCCGGCGGCAGCGCCTCGACCCGATCGCCATGGCTCATCCACACGTCCAGCCGCTCGCCATCGACGTGGTCGGTCAGACCGCCCAGCAGGCGCGAATCCGGGCTGACCTGCAGCTCGGCATAGCCAAACTCACGCGTATCACCGGCAATCACCTGCCCACCCAGCTCCGCCGCCAGCGTCTGCATGCCATAGCAGATGCCGAGCAGCGGCACCTCCAGCTCGACCACCACCGACGCCAGACTGGGGCGCAACTCGGCCACAGTCGACTCCGGACTGCCCGAAAGGATCACGCCCCTGGGCTTGAAATCGCTGATGAACTCAGGCGCTACATCCCACGGATGGATCTCGCAATACACCCCCAGCTCACGCACCCGACGGGCAATCAGCTGGGTGTACTGCGAGCCGAAATCGAGAATCAGCAGGCGTTGGGAATGGATGTCCAAGGGGTGGGTCTCCGCGAGGTTGGGATTCTGTGCAGAGGGCACAGGGCACAGGGCCCAGAAAAGCCGAGATCGCCCCGAACTGCTTCTACTGGGCCCTGGGCCCTGAGCCCTGGGCCCTGCTCCTAGGTAACCCGATAATTCGGCGCTTCCTTGACGATCTGCACATCATGCACGTGCGACTCGCGAACGCCGGCGTTGGTGATGCGGACAAACTTCGGTTTGGTGCGCATTTCCTCGATGCTCGTGCAGCCGACGTAGCCCATCGACGAGCGCAGGCCGCCGATCAACTGGTGGATGATCGCGCGGATCGGGCCGCGATAGGGCACGCGACCTTCGATGCCCTCGGGGACCAGCTTCTCGGCGTCGACTTCGTCCTGGAAGTAGCGATCCTTGCTGCCCTTCTGCATCGCGCCGAGCGAGCCCATGCCGCGATAGGCCTTGTAGGAGCGACCCTGATACAACTCGACCTCGCCGGGGGCCTCTTCGGTGCCGGCGAACATGCTGCCGAGCATCACGGTCGAGGCGCCGGCGGCGATCGCCTTGGCGAAATCGCCGGAATAGCGGATGCCGCCATCGGCGATCAGCGGTACGTCGGTGTCCTTCAGCGCCTCGGCAACCATCGACACCGCGGTGATCTGCGGCACACCGACGCCGGCGACGACCCGCGTGGTGCAGATCGAGCCTGGGCCCACGCCGACCTTGACCGCATCGGCGCCGGCATCGGCCAGCGCTTTCGCCGCGTCACCGGTA
>DAIMJK010000312.1:0-4102 GCA_036722245.1 Lysobacterales bacterium | reverse complement strand
TCAGCCGTCGAAATCGTTGCGGCCAGCCGCTTGAGGCGTGCGGCCGGTGCGCCGCCCGCCACCAGATAGCGTGGAGCGAAGCATTCAACGACGATATTACGAAGCCGGCGCGCCGTCACGGTCGGGAATCGACCCGATTCCAGCGCGACCTGATACAACGGTTTCGCCGCTATGCCAAGCGACCACAGGTCGAGCAGCGTCTTGGTCTCGTCGACAAGCCCGAGGCCGGCCTGCAACTGAGTCGTGTAGGGCTTGTGGTCGATCGCGGTTACCCCACCAGATACGGATAGGTTTTGGCGTTCCGAGCGAACGCCGACAGGTAGGCCGCCGCGATGGTCTTCAGGGTATCGGTGGAATCGAGATCCTTGATGCTGCCGACCGCCGTTGGCCCCACGCTGGACGCGCCGCTCGTCGCGGCCAAGCGCTTCAACGCTTCCAGCGCAGCCTCTTTGCTTTGTGGGGCCTGGCTGGCGAGTTCTTCCCCCACGCTGCTTTGCACGGTTGCGTGCAGGTCTTGTTCGACTTCCTCGGGCAACCGGAACAGGTGGTAGCGGCCGACGCTCAGATGCTCGTCGTGGAGTCGGCGTGCTGCCTCCACGACCCCATGGTACTGCGCGAGGCGGGAGGTCTTGGCGAACACAGGCTCCAGGAATAAGCGGCTCGAAGGCTCATAAAACGCCGTGGGCCACCACGCGAACTGGGCGCGCTCGCCGAGGAAGCCGACTTGGATTCTTAGCTGCAGCAGCGTCCGTAGGTGATTCCCCATCCGCCAATTCTCCGGTTTCGCAATGGTTCGGACCCTGCTTTCACCCACTCGATTGTATTTTGACATTATTTTCATTTATAAATCAATTATTTAAAAACATCACATACTAGAGTACCATGAAAAATACCATTTAACGAAAGCTCAAGCACAGCCTCGCTTTCCAAGCCTGCTTCCTCTTGCCATCTCGCCCTGTAGACCTATCCAACCATGGTGCTGGCGCTACATACCACCAGCCTCATCGAGCCTCGGGTCATGGCGACGTACAGGTTCTGCGCGTTCATGCCTTCAGTGTTCAGCAATACCGCCACCTCCGCTTCCAGCCCCTTGAGCAGCAGCGTGCTGCCGACGGCACGCTTGGGCAGCGGGCGGCCCAGCAGCCGGTTCTCTTCCCGCACGCGTCGGGCCGCTTCTGCCAGAGGGACGGTCCCCGACGAGGCTTCTCTGAGTGCCTTGAGCACTCCGTAGAGGATAGCCGGCCGATGCGCACGCACGTTCGGCAGTGCCCGCAGTTCCGACAGCAGCGCGGCGGCTGCAGCGAGAGAGGGCGCGTGCCCGAACGCCAGTGCGCGGCTTTCTGCCTCGTTCGGGGGATTCCTTGCAGTTCCCTTTGCCAACGACTCCAGGCGCCGCGTCAACTCCGCCACACCCACATTGGTCATGACGCTTTGTGCCAGCGCCAGCAACTGCGCGAGTGCATTCGGTGCCCCTGCTTCAAAGCTGCTGGCGAAGGCGAGGAGGTCTTGCAGATCGACGGCTTCGACCGTTGAAGCGCCCGGCGTCTGGCTCGCAAAGTTCTGTTGAGCCGCTCGGTTGCGGCTATCGGCGATGATGAGCACGCGCCCGTCAGCGGTTGGCGGTGCCGTCCTCGCCGCGGCTAGGCGCTGGGTATGGTCGTTGGGCGGCACGGCCTGCATCCAGGTTACATGCTGCGGCGGCCCACTGCGCAGATCCACCGACTGCCCCGCCGCCAACAGCCGGCGGGCCTCCAGCAACCATTGTCCCAGCGCTTCCGCACCGGCGTTGCGCCATCGCCAGGGCGTTGCCAGTTCCCCGACGACAGGGAAATGCGCGCATACCTGCTGGTCCCAGTCGGCCAGCGGATTGCCCCGGAACCCGAAGATGGCTTGCATGGGGTCGCCCAGCACGCAGGTCGGCAGGATCAGCGAGAGGAAATAGATGATGTGGTGCTGAGGCACCGAACAATCCTGATACTCATCAACGATGAGATGCGCATACGAGGCTTTCAGCACCTCGCTGACGTGCCCGGCCTGCAGCAGTTTCCAGGCGGCGTCGCGGATTGCCGGGTAGTCCCGCGCAGGTGCAGCCAGCCGCAGACTCTCCGGGTCGTGAGCGCTGCGGCCGGGAAAGGTCGAGATGAGCCGGATGGCCCAGCCGTCGATGGTGCTCAACCGATAGGCACTGGTAGGTACACCGGCACGATCCAACCGGCCACGCAGGGCCGCGACCCCGGCGTTCGTGTGTGTCAGCACGAGGATGGGCTTGTTGCCCCGATGACCGGCAAGCGCGTGGGCAATCAACTGCGTCTTGCCGCAACCGGCCGGCGCGGTGACGGTGCCGCGTGCGATCGCACGAAGATCGATTTCAACGGGGGCCATGAGTGGCCCATTCGAATACGTGGTCCATCAGCGCACGGAAGCCCGGATCGCAAAGAGGCAGGTCCGGCGCGACGATGGTCCTCGCCACATCCTCCATCCAGGAGATGGACTTGAACCAGCCAGCCTTTCGGATGCGCGCCGCCTGACCAAGGATGGCCCTGTGCTCGACCGACAAGGCGCCGGTGTTCTGGATCTCGTCCCAGACCTGCTGGAAGGTGAGCGTGTTGTTCGAGACGGTGCGCAGATGCTCGTGGATCAGAGCACCATGCAGCTCGTCGGCGTAGGCGATCAGCCTCTGGCAGGCAGCCGGCGTGAGACTGCCGAATAGCTCATCCTCCAGCGCTCGACCCGCGCGATAGGCGACGACGGTGCCGCCGTTCTGGACAAATTCCTGCTCGATGGCCGGTGTGGGCTTCTTGTCGTCGTCGCGCAGCACCATCACGCGATAGCCCAAGGACTGGAAGACCTTGGCACGAGCATACGGGCGATCCGGTTCCCCGCCACCGCAGTCGACGAGGGCCACACCCAATGCGGCCAGTGACGCATTCCCCTGGTCAAGCCTGTACAAGTCCAGGCCGCGCAGCAGGCCGATCTCGCTGGCTCCCTCGCACACGACCACGGAGCCAGCCAGGAAGGCCTCGGGATAGAGGCGGATCGTGCTCTGGATGCCATCGTCGGTGCCGACCAAGCGAGCCTCGTGGCCGAGGGGGCCGCGGCGCAGCACGAAGAGCTGGCCGCCCGACAGTTCTCTCAGTGCCACGGGTGAGTGGGTGGTGAGGAACACCTGCAGCGGAGCAGCGGCCTCCTTGGCACCGAGGGAGCCCAGGAACCGCGCGATGCGGTGCGGCTCCAGGCCGTACTCCAGTTCGTCCGAGAGCACGATCGACGCCTGACCACCCGCCTTGCGCTGCAGGCCGGCGACAAGCAGACGCGTGGAACCGACGCCCAGGCTGCGAAGCGGGATGCCGCTTTCGTTGTGCAGGGAGATGGTGCCGCCACCAAACGACACCGAATGCGAATCCAGGAGCGCCTTGGCCTTAGCGCCGATGTTGACGCCCAGCTCCTGGGCGGTGGCGGTGACGATCCCCAGCGCTTCTCCCAACTGTTGTTCGGCCTGGTCTCCGAAGGCATTACGCGCATCCCTTGCGGCCTTGACCAGAGCGGCCGAAGCGTCGGCTCGCTCCTCCGAGATGCGGTTCAGTACGGAGCCACGTTGCCAACCCAGGTTGAAGTCCGCCAATGCACCGATGCGGGTGGGCGCCAGGGCCAGACGATCCTTCCATGCGAGTGTCTTGACAATGCCCTGCTGTGCGGCACGGTCGGAGACAAGGGTCCACGAGGGCTCCAAGTCACTGGCGAACGTCAGATTCAGGCAGAGCACAACCTCGGTGTCAGCAGAGGGCTCGTCTTCGACGATGCCGGTGTCGGCGCGGTATCCACGTAGGAATGAACCGAAGCTCTCAAGCGCTCTCATCGAGTCATCAAGATCGCCGAGCGTCAACGTGATGCTGATCGAGGTCGTGATGTCCAGATTGAAAAAGTCGGCGTCCGAGAACTGGACATTCCGTCTGGCACCCAGGCACAGGTCGATTGCGTCGAGCACAGTGGACTTGCCACTGTCACCGGGGCCTATCAGGCAGTTGATGCCAGGTGCTGGGCACCAGACCAATTGCCGGATTCCGCGAAAGTTAGCGATCTCTATTTTCCTAATTCTTGCCAT
>DAIMJK010000311.1:0-4183 GCA_036722245.1 Lysobacterales bacterium | reverse complement strand
GGGAGGAAAGAGCTAAAGCAAAAACTTCGCCAGCAGGCTGGCTCTACGGGAGCAAGAGCCCCGAAACACCAGTCTCAATCGCACCCCTCAGCTTTGGCTGCGAACCACCCTGGGCGCGAGCGGACGGCCGAGCAATCGATTGCGCCGGACCGAGAGCAGCGCCCAGCCATGGTAGGCGCAGCCGAGCAGCATGAAACCGATCGCGAGCACGGGCTGCGACCATTGCAGCCGCACGCCCAAGACCGCCACCAGCGCGCAAGTCGCGGTGACGCCGATCAGGATCCACAAGGTCTGCGGGCCACTGAAACCTGCCCGCAGCAACAGATGATGAACGTGATTGTGATCGGGCTTGAACGGCGAAACCCCTTCCTGCAGCCGTCGCAACATCACCGAGACGGTGTCGATCAGCGGGATCGCAAACAGCCACAATGCGCTGACCGGCGCCAGAGCGCGATAGGGGGCCTGCGACAGGTCGACGAACAGGAAGGCGAGCACGGTGCCCAGCGCCAGACTTCCGCCATTGCCAAGGAAAACCGGCGCGCCACCCTCGCGCGGCCAGTTGAAGGCGAGGAATCCGACCAGCGCGCCGGCTACCAGCGACACCGCCAGCGCGATCGAGGAATGCCCCGTCAAGGCGGCCAGATAGGCCAACGCGATCAGAGAGATCAGGGCGATCGACCCGGACAAACCGTCCAGGCCGTCAATCATGTTGAATGCGTTGATCACTCCAACCACGCAAAACACCGTAAACGGAATCGCGATCCAACTCAGTGGCACATTGCCCTGCCCAAACAGATTACCCAGATCAATCAGCTGATGACCGGCACCAAATATCAGCAGCAGGGCCACGGCGCCTTGCCAGACAAAGCGAATCCGCGCCGACAGAGGACGCAGATCATCAATCACACCCAGCGTGAGCATCGCCAGCACCGCCAACACCCACGGCCAGCCCGCAATCGACACCAGGCCAGCCGGAACTGCGACCACGCCCACGGCGAGAAACACGCCGATTCCGCCGACCAGCGGGACGCTGCGATCGTGGGTCTTGTGGCCATGCGGATGATCGACCAGCCCGAAGCGACGCGCGATCGGCGTCAGCAACGGGATTGCAACGGCTGCCAGCAGGCACGCCAAGGCCATCCAGATGATTTTCGGTACCGCTTCCATTGTTTCGTTCCCCGGCCCCTGATTCCGCGGAAGCGCCCATGGTGCGACGCGTCAAACGATGCTTACGGTAACAGACCTTGTGAGATCAAGCATCTATGCGTATGTGATCGGGTGCGATTCAAACTGATGTCTTGGGGAATCTGTAAAGGACTGAGGGCCCAGGGCCCAGGGCCCAGGGCCCAGTCCAGAGCCAAGGTGAGGCGAGTACGGAATCTTTCGCGCTGCCATCGTGTCTTGACTGGCCTCAAGTCGGCTCTTGACCTTGCTGGGCCCTGGGCCCTGAGCCCTGGGCCCTGTTTTACTGGGGCCCTTGGGACGGCCGCGAGCCTTGACCCCCAAGTCCTATCGGGCACCCATCAACGCGCCCACAATCCGCTCCGCCGCCCGTCCGTCCCACAACTCCGGCACGCTGGGCTGCACGTCTTGCGCTTCCATTGCGCGGCGGAATTCGGTTTCGATCCGGTCCGGGTCGCGGCCGACCAGCACGTTGGTGCCTTCCAGACAGGTGATCGGGCGCTCGGTGTTGTCGCGCAACGTCAGGCAGGGCACGCCAAGCACGGTGGTCTCTTCCTGCAGGCCGCCGCTGTCGGTGGCGACCAATCGCGCCTGCATCGTCAGGGCGAGGAAATCGAGGTAACCCATTGGCTCGGTCACGAACAGGCCGCGCGCCGGTGCCTGATCGGTCAACAATCCGCCCAGCCCGAAGGCCTCGATCCGGCCACGGGTGCGCGGGTGGATCGGGAAGACTATCGGCAATTCCTGCGCCAGGACGTGCAAGCGACGCAGCAGCGGTTCGAACAACACCTGATCGTCGACCGTTGCCGGCCGATGCAGTGTCAGCACCGCATAACCACCAGGCTGCAGACCGAGTTCGCGCAGTATCGGCCGCTCCGCGGCGGCGGCCTGATGCCGGCGCAGGGTGTCGATCATCACGTTGCCAACCCGAAAGATGCGCGCGTCCGGCACGCCTTCGGCGCGCAGATTCTCGTCCGCCAGCCGGTCGGTGGTGTAGAGCTGATCGCAGATCACGTCGGTGCAGAGGCGGTTGATCTCTTCGGGCATGCTCATGTCGCGCGAGCGCAGACCGGCTTCCACGTGCGCTACCGGTATGCCCAATTTGGCCGACACGATGGTCGCCGCCAGGGTCGAATTGACGTCACCGACAACCAGCACTCGATCGGGTTTGTGGGTCAGACAGACCTCCTCGAAGGCGACCATCACCTTCGCCGTCTGCACCGCATGGCTGCCCGAGCCCACACCCAGATCCAGATCCGGTCGCGGCAGACCGAGTTCGGTGAAGAAGGAGTGGCTCATGCGCTCGTCGTAGTGCTGGCCGGTATGCACCAGCAACGGCTCGAACGCACCCGGGCGCTGCGCCATCGCCGCCAGGATCGGCGCCATCTTCATGAAATTGGGGCGCGCGCCCACCACACAGATGATCTTCATCGCACTCATGCTTCGTCCTTGAAGGGGGAATCGGTGATCGGGAGTCGGGAGTCGGGAGTCGGGAGTGCGCATCGTGTAGCTGTTCGCCTGCCCTCAACAATCAGTTTCAATCGCGGCCGACAGGGACAGGGTCGCGCCGGGCAACAGCAGAAAGTATCCCGAGCATTCTCGCCGCCAGCGTATCGCGTGCATAGCGGCCGGCTGCATCGATGCCGGCCTCGGCCAGCTGCGCCCGCAGCGCCGGATCCTTCGCCAGTCGCCACAGTTGCTCGCCCAGCGCCGCGGGTTCTTCCGGCGCAAAGCTCAGCCCGCAGCCCTCGCCTTCGACGATCCGCTGCGCCTCGCCCACCACGCCGAGCAGGATCGGCACACCCATCGCCATGCTCTCGAACAGCTTCGACGGGATCACGGTCTCGAACAGCGGGGTGCGGCGCAGATGCACGATACAGACATCCAGCAATGACCAGTAGCGCACGATCTGATCCTTGCTGACCGTGTCGACGAAAACCACGCGCTGCTGCATTCCGAGTTCGGCCGCACGTTCGCGCAGCTTCGGCTTGTCCGCGCCATCGCCTACCAGAAGCAGCTTCAACGGGACCCCGGCGGCCTCGTCCGACCATTGCGCGGCAGCTTCCAGCAGCGTTCCCAGCGCATGCGCCATGCCGTGGGTGCCGATATAGCCGGCGACAAAGGCACCGTCCAGGCCCAGTTCGCGGACCAGTTCGGGATCCTTCGGCCGAACCGAGTAACGCGACAGATCAACCCCGTTGGTGACCACGCTGAGTTTCGCCGCCGGGATGCCACCGCGCAACAAGTGTTCGCGGAAGGAATGCGTGACCGTGACGATGTGGCTGGCGCGCCGGTACAGGAACCATTCGATCCGCTCCAGCGCCCCGATCAGACGCGAGGATTGCATCGCCCCGACCGCCTTGATCGACTCCGGCCACAGATCGCGCAACTCGAACACGAACGGCACCCGCTTGACCGCGGCGACAAACCAGGCCGCGCAGGCAGTGAAGAACTGCGGCGAGGTGCCCACGACCAGATCCACCCGCCGCAGCCACGGCCCGACCAGCGCGGCGGCAAACATGAAGCTCATGTAGTCGGCAATCCGCCGGGCGAAACCCTCGTTGGCCGTGATGTAGGTCCAGACCCGGATCACCTCGATCCCGTCGATGCTTTCACGCTGCCAGAGCCGATTGCGATAACCCGGAAAGACCTTCCCAGTCGGAAAATTCGGCGCCCCGGTAAGCACCGTCACCCGCGCCCCAGCCCGCACCCAGGCCCGCGCATGCTCGAAAGTCCGACTCGCCGGCGCATTGACCTCCGGCGGGAAGTTGTCAGTCAGGAACAGGATGTGCGGACCGGCCAAGGGAGCAGCAACCATACGAGGTGTCTGGGCAAGAGCGGCGCGCAGCTTACAACGGCAGCCGGGTGCGGCGGTCGGGTTGGCAGAGAAGCTCGTGAGTCGCGCGAGTCTCGTTGGGGAGCGCGGAGGCTCCAAGGCCCCCTTGAGCGGCTCGCCGCGACTTTGGACTGCGGCGCTCTGCGCCGCTTTGGATGCTCTTCC
>DAIMJK010000310.1:0-4214 GCA_036722245.1 Lysobacterales bacterium | reverse complement strand
GTGTCCTTTGTGTCCTTTGTGTTGAATGCTCTTGCATGCAATCGCCGAGGCCGCGGTCCGGTCCAGTCTGCCGCGGTTGACCGAAGCGGCTTCAAAGGGCACCTTGCGCAGCTGCTCGCCGCATTCCACATCCAACCCCGGAGTTCACCATGGATCCAAACCTGACCGCTCGTGCCCTGAACCTGTGGGAAGACCTGTGCGGGCGCCTGAACGCAGTGGGCGACTACCTGCCGGGCTTCTTGCTGCGGCTGGTGCTGGGCCTGGAGTTCTACATCGCCGGGCTGACCAAATTGCGGGGCGAGAACTGGTTCAGCGGCGTGCAGGACAAGTTTCCGTTCCCCTTTGACGTGCTTCCGGTCGGCCTGAACTGGAGCCTGGCGACCTGGTTCGAGCTGATCGGCGGGCTACTGCTGATATTCGGCCTTGGTACACGCTTTTTTGCCTTCGGGCTGCTCGTGCTGACCTTCGTCGCTACCGCGGCGGTGCACTGGCCAGCCGAGTGGAACACGCTCGCTGAGCTATTCGCCGGCTATGTGGTCATCGCCAAGGGCCAGGGCAACTTCCAACTGCCGCTGTTGTTCGCAGTGATGCTGCTGCCATTGTTGTTCCAGGGCCCCGGCAAGCTCAGCCTGGACTACCTGCTCGGCCTCCCCCTCGGCGCCGACCCCGCCCCCCGTGCACTCGCCGACTGGGGCGCATGGGGTCTGGCCGCACTGCTGCTGGCCATTCCCTTCCTGCTATTGATCCCGATCTTCGGCCTGTGCCTGCTGGTGATCGGTGTGGCCTTGGTGGCGTTCCAGCGGTGGGTGGTTGGGTGACGGGGGCCGAACCAGCCACGCGCTCATGGACCCGAGCCAGGTCCAGCGCGCAACCTCAGGGCATAGGGCCCAGCAAGCGTGCTTCGATGCCACATCTCTGGGCCGCATAGGCGAAATGGCGGCTCTTCGGCGCCATAGTGCACCGGGTCAGGGCCCATGGCCTTGCCTCGCCCGATGCGGATTGCGAAGCTCACCCACCCCCTGCAAGCACGGCCGCGGCTCTTCAGGGCCCTGAGCCCTGGGCCCTGCTTGCTCTGGGCCCTCGGCCCTGCTCTTCTTGGCCCCGGGCCCTGTGCCCTGCTCTTCTGGGCCCTGTGCCCTGTGCCCTGGGCCCTGCTTCCTCTGGGCCCTGGGCCCTGCTCTTCTGGGCCCTGTGCCCTGTGCCCTGGGCCCTGCTTCCTCTGGGCCCTCAGCCCTGACTCAAAAAAAGAGCCCGGCTTGCGCCGGGCTCTTCAAGTTTTCACGCTTCTAGGGCGTGATCAGTTACGCACCACCAACTCGGTACGGCGATTGCGCGCACGCCCTTCGCTGGTTTCATTGGTATCGATCGGACGCGACTCACCGTAGCCAACCACCGCAGTGATTGCACCACCGGAGACACCGTTGCCGGTCAGATAGTCGGCGACGACCTGGGCGCGGCACTCGGACAGCTTCTGGTTGTAGGCGTCGGAACCGACGGAGTCGGTGTGGCCGGCGACTTCAACACGGATGTTACGGCTGGTCAGCACACGCACAGCCTCACCGAGGATCGTCACAGCGTCAGGACGCAGATTGCACTTGTCGAAGTCGAAGTTGACTCCGCGCAGGTCAATCGTCTCGTCCATCGGCGGCGGCGGCGGCGGTGGTGGTGGTGGCGGCGGCGGCGGCGGCGGGGGCGGCGGGGGCGGCGGCGGCGGCGGGGCCGGACGGTCGCCTAGCATCACGACCAGGCCAACCGTTGCCAGGAAATCACCGAAGCTGGGTTCGTCGGGATTGTCAAGTGAGGCGCCCGGAGCAAGCGGGTTACGGCCATTGATCGACTCGTTGTCGAAATCGTGCCGATAGGACAGTTCCCCGCGAACGAACACATCCTCGCTGAAGCCATACTGGAAACCACCACCTACGTTGAGCATCGGGTTCCAGCCGCGCGGCGCATTCCAGCGGTCGTGCCGAATCGCACCCAGACCACCCATCAGGTACGGCCGGAAGCTCCCTTCACTGAAGAAGTAGCGAGCAGCCACGCCGACCGAGATGTTCTCCCATTCCTTGTCGAAGTTGTCCAGGTCGAAATCGTTGTGACCGAACTCCAGATCCACTGCCACGTTCGGGGACACGAAACGGCCAAAGCTGAGGCCGGTGAACAGGGCGTCATCAGTCTCACGGTCGTTGTCTGCGAAGACCGCGCCGACGCGCGGCGAGATGTAAAACCGATCGTCAAAATCCTGTGCATGCGCCGCAGCGCCGCCAAGGATGATGCCAAACAGCGCCAGATTCAGCGCCTTCTTCATCGTCATGCTCCTTCTTTTTGGGTGAACTGACTGCCGACCCCAGGACACGTGCCCGGTTCTACCGACAATCACAGCGACAAGTATGTCATGAATTCGTTAAATGAAGTGTTATCAAGTTGCGAAGAATCTGCGAACAGTTCGCGCAGTCGGTCGGCCCGCCCCCGCGGGAACACCTGCCGCAGGGCGGAATCGAACTTCCGCTCCAGCACCGGGATGCCCTCGGCACGCCGACGGCGGTGGCCGATCGGGAAATCCACCTGGATCCGCTCGCTCTGGCTGCCGTCGCTGTAGTGCACGGTGATCGCGTTGCCGATGTAGCGCTTGTCCGGATCGAAGTAGTCGCGGGTGAAATCCGGATTCTCGCGCACCTCCATCTTCGAGCGCAGCGAGTCTATGCGTGGGTCGTGCGCGACCTGATCCTCGTAGTGCTCGGCGCTGAGTGCGCCGAAGATCAGCGGCACCGCGACCATGTACTGGATGCAGTGATCCCGATCGGCCGGATTGGCCAGCGGACCGGTCTTGTCGATGATCCGGGCGCCGGCCTCCTGGGTCTCGATCGTGATCTTCTCGATCTGATCGATCCGACCGGCCACCTGCGGATGCAGTTTGAGCGCGCACTCCACGGCAGTCTGGGCGTGGAACTCGGCCGGATAGCTGATCTTGAACAGCACGTTCTCCATCACATAGCTGCCAAAGGGGCGCTGGAAGGCAAAGGGCTTGCCCTTGAACAGCACGTCGTAGAAGCCCCAGCCCTTGGCCGACAGCGCTGACGGATAGCCCATCTCGCCGCGTACCGCGTTCAGGCCCAGGATCACCGCACGACGGCAGGCGTCACCGGCCGCCCAACTCTTGCGCGAGCCGGTATTCGGCGCATGCCGGTAGGTGCGTAGGGCGCCGCCGTCGATCCAGCTGTTGGAGACCGCGTTGATGACTTCGTCCTTGCCGCCGCCGAGCATCGCGGTGACCACCGCAGTCGAGGCCAGCCGGACCAGGATCACGTGATCCAGGCCGACCCGATTGAAAGCGTTTTCGAGCGCATAGCAGCCCTGGATCTCGTGCGCCTTGATCGCCGCGGTGAGCACATCGCGCACGGTCAACGAAGGCTTGCCTTCGCGCTGGGCCCGCCGCGACAGGTAGTCGGCGGTGGCCAGGATCGCACCGAAGTTGTCCGATGGGTGCCCCCATTCGGCCGCCAGCCAGGTGTCGTTGAAGTCCAGCCAGCGCACCAGCGCACCGATGTTGAAGGCCGCCTGGGCCGGATCGAGCTCATACGGCGTGAATGGAACTCGCGACCCACCGACCATCTGCGCTCCCGGCACCAGCGGGCCCAGCAGCTTGGTGCACTCGGGAAAACGCAGTGCCAGGATCGCGCAGGCGAGCGAGTCCATCAGGCAGTGACGGGCCGTCGAGTAGGCCTCGTCAGACTGGATCTGGTAATCAACGACATAGTTGGCCAGATCGACCAGCGGCTGGTCAGGTGCCGGACGTTCGGCACTGCGGTGATCGTGAGCGGACATCGACACTCCCTGAGCGGGTTGGGAAAGCCGCGGAGGATGCCACAAGAGCAGGGCCCAGGGCATAGGGCCCAGGGCCCGGAAGAGCGGAAAAGCAGGGCCCAGTGCTCAGTGCCCAGCTACGATTCAAGCTGATGCAGCGAATTCGGCGGTGACGGGAGATGCGCGGAATCCCGGCCTCGACGCTGCTCTTCTGGGCCCTGGGCCCTCGCCCTTAGCTCTTCTGGGCCCTCGCTCTTCTGGGCCCTTGCTCTCGCTCTTCTGGGCCCTGCTCTAACCGGTATTCTGCAACCCCCGCGCAATCCCGTTCACGGTCGACACCAGTGCTGCGAACAGGGCGTCGTCCTGGCGGTCGCTGGCGCGCCAGCGGCGGAGCAGGTCGATCTGGAGCACGC
>DAIMJK010000309.1:0-4239 GCA_036722245.1 Lysobacterales bacterium | reverse complement strand
GGCGGCTTCGAGCGGGTCTACGAGATCAACCGGAATTTCCGCAACGAGGGCGTCAGCACCCGCCACAACCCCGAGTTCACGATGCTCGAGCTGTATCAGGCCTACGGCCACTTTGGGGATGTGATGGACCTGACCGAGACGCTGATCCGCACAGCCGCGCAGACGCTGTTTGCCGATCGCGAACGGCCGACGCTGCTGCCGTGGGAGGGCAGGGAGATCGACGTCGGCGCGCCGTTCCGGCGGGTGTCGATGTCCGAGCTGGTACTCGAACGCAATCCGGAGCTGCGCGCGGGCGATCTGCGCAACGTCAATCATCTGCGGGTTCATCTGGAATCGATGGGGGTGAGCGTCGATCCGCGTGCCGGCTGGGGTCGGCTACTGCTGGAGATCTTCGAGCACACGGTCGAGGCCGAGCTGATCCAGCCGACCTTCGTCACCGGCTACCCGACCGAAGTCTCGCCGCTGTCGCGGCAGAGCGATGGGGATCCGGAACTGACCGACCGCTTCGAGTTGTTCATCGGCGCCAAGGAGATGGCCAACGGCTTCTCCGAGTTGAACGACCCGGCCGAGCAGGCCGCGCGCTTTCGCGCCCAGGTCGAAGCCAAGGACGCCGGTGACCTGGAGGCGATGCACTTCGATGCCGACTACATCCGCGCGCTCGAAGTAGGCATGCCGCCAGCGGCTGGATTGGGCGTCGGCATCGATCGACTGGTCATGCTTTTCACTGACAGTGCATCGATTCGTGACGTACTATTGTTCCCTTATCTGCGTCCCGAAGGCACTATCGCGTTGGTTGTGGATTCGTGACCGCGGAGGGAAGGTTGGAAGACATCAGCATTTGTGCCTACAGGGGGCAGAAGAATGCAGCCTAAGTCGACCGCCGCCGGCCGACGTGCTTCACGCATGTCGATCCGGTCTGCGGTATTGATGGTGCGCGGCGATCAGAGCTGGACATCGGACGTGGCCGACATCTCGGCCACCGGTGTCCGGGTCGATCGTCCAGCGGACTGGATCGGTCAGATCGGCGATCTGTTCGTGCTCGACATGCTGTTCGACGACACCCTCAACATCAACGTCGAAGCCCGCGTCGCCCGCATCAGCGAGGTAGAAGTTGGCTTCGCCTTCGCCCGCATCCCGCCGGACAAGGAAGTGCCACTGTGGAGCCTGCTGGGGCGCTATGCCGATCAGCAGGAGAAGTGGGACTGAGAGCGAGGGCCCAGGGCATAGGGCCCAGGGCCCAGTGTGCATCGCCGTAGCTCTTCTGTGCCCTGGGCCCTGCTCTTTTCGTGCCCAGACCTCTGGGTTCGACGTCACGCTCGATCGGCGGCCACCACCCTTATCATCCCCTCCTGCGCGGTCGAGGCGACGAGGCGGCCGTTGCGATCAAAGATCAGGCCGCGGGCCAGGCCGCGGGCGCCCTGGGAGCTGGGGCTGTCGCAGCTGTAGAGCAGCCAGTCGTCGATGCGAAAGCGCCGGTGGAACCACATCGCGTGGTCCAGGCTCGCCATCTGCACGTTGCCCTGATAGTAGGAAATGCCGTGCGGGAAGGTCGCGGTGCCGATCAGGTGGAAGTCGCTGGCATAGGCCAGCAGACTGCGATTGAGGGCCGGGTCGTCGCCGACTTCACCCACCAGTCGGAACCAGACCTGCTGGAAGGGTGGTCGCTTGGGCGGATTGAGCTCGTCGCGCGGATAGACCGGGCGAAACTCGAACGGCCCGCCGCGGGTCAGCCAGCGCCGCAGTTTGGCCGGCAGCCGCTCCAGTTCCTCCGCACTGCGCTGCGGCGGCGGCTGGATGTCGCTGGCCGCGGGCACTTCCGGCATGCCGAGCTGATGGTTGAGGCCCTCTTCCGGGATCTGGAAGGAGGCGGCCAGGTTGAAGATCTGCTGGCCGTGCTGGATCGCGATGACCCGCCGGGCGGAAAAACTGCGGCCGTCGCGAGCGCGATCGACCTCATAGACGATCGGCGCTTCAATGTCACCGGCCTTGAGGAAATAGGCATGCAGCGAATGGACAAAGCGCCCCTCGACCGTGCGCTGCGCTGCCGCCAGCGCCTGCCCCAGCACCTGGCCGCCGAACACGTACTTGGTGCCGATATCACGGCTCTGGCCGCGGAACAGGTTGTCCTCCAGCCGTTCCAATTCAAGCAGTGCGAGCAGTTCGGCGACCAGCGCGTCGGTCATGACGTGTCCTTCCATTGTTGATCCTTCCCTGGCGCAAACCCCGGGCTGGGTCGGCACTCGGCTCCGGGTCCCGTGATCGCTCAGGCCGCCTGTGCCGCCACCGGGTCGGGCTGGCCGGCCAGCTGGCGCAGCACATAGGGCAGGATGCCGCCGTGCTGGTAGTACTCGACTTCCTTCGGGGTATCCAGCAGCACCCGCACCGTGAACTGCTTGACGCTGCCGTCCGCATTCGTCGCGGTGACCTTCAGGGTCTTGCCGCTGCCGTCACCGATGCCTTCGAAGTCAAACACTTCGCGGCCAGTCAGGCCGAGGCTGGCGGCGCTTTCGCCGTCTTCGAAACGGCACGGCAACACGCCCATGCCGACCAGATTGGAGCGATGGATGCGCTCATAGCTCTCGGCGATGACGATCTTCACGCCCAGCAGCAAGGTGCCCTTGGCGGCCCAGTCGCGCGAGGAGCCGGAGCCGTATTCCTTGCCGGCGAGCACGATCAGCGGGGTGCCGGCAGTCTGGTAGCGCATCGAGGCATCGTAGATCGTGGTGACTTCACCGCTGTCCAGATGCGTCGTGAAGCCACCCTCCGTGCCGGGTGCGAGCTGGTTGCGCAAGCGGATGTTGGCGAAGGTGCCGCGCATCATGATCTCGTGACCGCCGCGGCGTGAGCCGTAGGAGTTGAAGTCGACCGGGGCCACGCCGTTGTCGACCAGGTACTTGCCGGCCGGGGTGTCGGCCTTGAAGGCGCCGGCGGGCGAGATGTGGTCGGTGGTGATGGAGTCGCCGAGCACCGCCAGCGCGCGCGCGCCACGCACATCGCTGACCGGGCTGGTGTCGATGCGCATGCCCTCGAAGTAGGGCGGATTCTGGATATAGGTCGATCCGGCCTCCCAGCGATACAGGTCGCCGTCCGGGCTCTGCACCGCCTGCCAGCGTTCGTCGCCGCGGAAGACGCCTTCGTAGCTGTCGGCAAACTGCTGCGCGCTGATGCTGGACTGGATCGTCTCGGCGATCTCGTGATTGGACGGCCAGATGTCACGCAGATAGACCGGCTTGCCGTCACTGTCGGTGCCTAGCGGATCATTGGTCAGGTCAATGTCGATGGTGCCGGCGATCGCGTAGGCGACCACCAGCATCGGCGAGGCGAGGTAGTTCATCTTCACCTCGGCGTGGATGCGGCCCTCGAAGTTGCGATTGCCCGAGAGCACCGACACCGCGACCAGGTCGCCTTCGGCGATGGCGGCGCTGGTCTCTTCCGGTAGCGGACCGGAGTTGCCGATGCAGGTGGTGCAGCCGTAGCCGACCACAAAAAAGCCCAGCTGCTCCAGATCATCGAGCAGGCCGGCGCGCTTGAGGTAATCGGTCACCACCAGTGAGCCGGGGGCAAGCGAGGTCTTGACCCAGGGCTTGACCTTCAACCCGCGCATTGCCGCGTTGCGCGCGACCAGGCCCGAACCGAGCATCACCGCCGGGTTGGAGGTATTGGTGCAGGATGTGATCGCTGCGATGACCACGCTGCCGTCGCTCATGTCGATGGTCGCGCCGTCCTTGCGCAACGTGCCATGGCCCGGCCGCGCAATCTTGCCCTTGACTGCGCGGGCCTCGCTCATCGGCGCCAGATGCTTGCGGTAGTCGGCCTGCACATCTTCCAGCAGGACCCGGTCCTGCGGCCGCTTCGGGCCGGCCAGCGAGGGCTTGACGGTGGACAGATCCAGCTCCAGCACCGCGCTGTACTCCGGCACGGCCGAGCCTGGCTCGTCAAAGGTGCCCTGGGCGCGCGAATAGGCTTCGACCAGCGCGACCTGATCGGCGCTGCGGTTGGACAGCGCCAGATAGCGCAGGGTGTCGGCATCGACCGGGAAGAAACCGCAGGTGGCACCGTACTCGGGCGCCATGTTGGCGATCGTGGCACGGTCGGCCACCGGCAGGCCGCGCAGACCTTCACCAAAGAACTCGACGAACTTCTCGACCACACCGTGCTTGCGCAACTGCTGGGTGACGGTCAGTACCAGATCGGTGGCGGTGGCGCCTTCCGGCAGCCGGCCGACCAGCTTGAAGCCGA
>DAIMJK010000308.1:0-4291 GCA_036722245.1 Lysobacterales bacterium | reverse complement strand
GTGATTGGGTGACGATGGGCGTGCCCGCCGATGGCAGCTACGGCATCGCGCCGGGCGTCATCTACGGCTATCCCTGCACCTGCAAGGACGGCAAATACACGATCGTGCAGGGCCTGGACGTGAACGCTTACTCGCGCCAGCGCATGAATGCAACCGAGACTGAGTTGCGCGAGGAGCGCTCCGCGGTCGAACACCTGTTCCCGAAGGCCTGATCGGCGCGCCCGCAGATGCGCAGCGTGGCGGTCTATTGCGGCGCTCGCGCCGGCCGTGATCCGGCCTTCATCGAGGGAATGACCACGCTCGGTCGCCGCATTGCCGAGCGCGGCCTGACCCTGATCTTCGGTGGCGGCCGGGTTGGATTGATGGGCGTGGCGGCCGATGCGGCCCTGGCCGCTGGCGGCGAAGTGATCGGCGTGATCCCGCGGGCGATGGTCGAGCGCGAACTTGGCCACACTGCGCTGAGCCGACTCGAACTGGTCGACAGCATGCACCAGCGCAAGGCGCGGATGGCTGAACTCGCCGATGCCTTCATCGCCGCCCCCGGTGGCTACGGCACCCTCGACGAGCTGTTCGAAGCGCTGACCTGGACCCAGCTGGGGCTGCAGCACAAGCCCAGTGGGCTATATGATCTGCAGGGCTACTATCGGGACCTGGCGAGCTTCCTGGACCGTGCGGTGGCGGAAGATTTCGTCGACTCACGCCACCGCCAGACGCTGCTGTGCGAAGGCGATCCAGACACGCTGCTCGATGCACTGGCCACCTGGGTGTCCCCGGGACCAAGACGCGAGTTGGCCGGTGGCTGGAAGACCGTGGAAGCTTGAGCAGAGTTGTGTGCGGTGGCGTTTGGCGATGACAAATGGAGGGTGCGAGACTGAGGGCACAGGGCCCAGGGCCCAGGGCCCAGAAGGGCAAGAGCCGGTCCACGGCATGCGAGCAACCGACGTCGGAGCGCAGCTCTTGATCCTCTGGGCCCTATGCCCTGGGCCCTGGGCCCTAAAATCGATGTAGATGCGCCGAACAGTCACACTTGGCGCGGCACCCGAGACAGAAGGAAAGGACATGAGCGAAGTCGTCTACCTGGTACTTGAAGACGCAGTCGAGGACGTCACCGAGTCCTCCGAAGCGCCGGCGATTGCCAAGGCGTTGCGCAAGCTCAACCGCATCGCCCGCGTCATCGGCGTCGCCAAGATCAGCAGCTTCGCGCCTGGCAGCGACAGCGAAGGCGAGGACGAGAGCGACGAGGACTGGCGCTTCGGCCACGGTGGCGACGACTGGTTCGCCGCCGAAGAAGCCCTTGAAACCCTCCACGCCCTCGATGGCTACGTCGAATCCGACCCGGAAGAGTTCAAGCGACCGAAAGCGCTGCGGAAGGAGTTCGGGCAACTTATCGCGATTCTGGAACGCGCGGCGGAGGAGGGGGTCCGATTCAGGTTCGAAGTCGAGTAGAGCAAAGGGCCCAGGGCTCAGGGCCCAGGGCCCAGGGCCCCGAAGAGCGGCTCGAAGCGAGATCTGGCTTTAGACACACGATCAGGGCCCAGGGCATAGGGCCCAGCAGACCGGCTTGGGGGGATTTACCCATGCGAGTACCACCAAGGTCCCGAGTGGCTGCTTTTCTGGGCACTGGGCCCTAAGCCCTGGGCCCTGATCCATCCGAAGTCCGCCAAGTTCAAGAATGACCAAAGGAACCAACAATGAGCAGTCCCTCCGCCGGCGCCCGCCTACGCACCGCGATGGCAGCCGAATCGCCCCTCCAGTTGCCCGGCGTCATCAACGCCTACAGCGCCCTGCTGGCCCGCCAGGCCGGCTTCAAGGCGCTCTACGTTTCCGGTGCCGGGGTCGCGAATGCGAGTTTCGGTCTGCCCGATCTGGGGATGACCAGCCTGAATGACGTCTGCGAGGACATCCGGCGGATCAGTGGGGCGGTGGAGTTGCCGTTGCTGGTCGATGCTGATACCGGATGGGGTGCGGTCTTCAACATTCAGCGCACGGTGAAGGAGTTCATCCGCGCCGGTGCGGCGGCTTGTCATATCGAGGACCAGGTCCAGGCCAAGCGTTGCGGTCATCGGCCAGGCAAGGCGATCGTGCCCAAAGAGGACATGGTCGACCGCATCAAGGCCGCGGTGGACGGCCGCACCGATGCGCAGTTCGTCATCGTCGCCCGCACCGACGCGCTGGCGGTCGAGGGTCTGGACGCCGCGGTCGATCGCGCGGCCGCCTGCGCCCAGGCCGGCGCCGATGTGATCTTCGCCGAAGCCTGCACCACGTTGGCCGACTACCAGCGCTTCATCGACGCCTGCGGCGTGCCGGTGCTGGCCAATCTGACCGAGTTCGGCCAGACCCCGTACTTCACTGTGGAGCAGCTCCGCGCCATCGGCATCGGCATGATCATCTACCCGCTGAGCGCCTTCCGTGCGATGAACAACGCCGCGCTCGCCGTCTACAGCACGATCCGCAACGACGGTACCCAGGCCGCGGTGGTCGATCGCATGCAGACCCGCGCCGAGCTGTACGAGGTCCTCGGCTATCTCGATTACGAGGCCAAGCTGGACGCGCTGTTCGGCGACAAGGGCTGACCAACCACAACGACCAGACCTTCCGCAGCGATCGAGCGGACCGAAACCGGAGATTGCACATGAGCGAGACCAACCTGCCGAAGCCAAAGAAGTCGGTCGCCCTGTCCGGCGTACCCGCTGGCAACACCGCGCTGTGCACGGTGGGCCGTACCGGCAATGATCTGCACTATCGCGGCTACGACATCCATGACCTGGCCCGACATGCCTGTTTCGAGGAAGTCGCTCACCTGTTGATCCACGGCCATTTGCCCAACGCGGACGAACTGCGCGCCTACAAGCACAAGCTCAAGGGGCTGCGTGGCCTGCCGATGGCGGTGACCGATGCGCTGGAACTGCTGCCGCCGGCGGCCCATCCGATGGACGTGATGCGCACCGGCTGCTCGGTGCTCGGCACGCTGCTACCCGAGCGCGAATCGCACCCGGTCGCCGAGGCGCGTGACATTGCCGACCGGCTGGTCGCCAGTTTCGGCTCGATGCTGCTGTACTGGTGGCATTTTGCCCACCACGGCGCACGGGTGGAAGTCGAGACCGATGACGACTCCGTCGCCTCCCACTTCCTCCATCTGCTCCACCGCCGGCGCCCCGACGCGCTTGATGTCGACAGCCTGGACACCTCGCTGGTGCTCTACGCCGAGCACGAATTCAACGCCTCCACCTTCACTGCCCGCGTGATTGCCGGCACCGGTGCCGACATGTATGCCTGCATCACCGGCGCCATCGGCGCGCTGCGCGGCCCCAAGCACGGTGGCGCCAATGAAGTGGCGATGGAGATCATCAGCCGCTACCGCGACCCCGACGAAGCCGAAGCCGACATCCGCGCCCGGATCGAACGCAAGGAAATCATCATCGGCTTTGGACACCCGGTCTACACCATTGCCGACCCACGCAACATCATCATCAAGGACATCGCCCGCCGTCTGTGCGAAGCCGGCGGCAATACCCGCCTGTTCCAGATCTCCGAGCGGATCGAGGAGGTCATGAGCCAGACCAAGAAGATGTTTGCCAACCTCGACTGGTACAGCGCATCCAGCTACCACATGATGGGTGTCCCCACGCCGATGTTCACCCCGCTCTTCGTCGTCGCCCGCACCACCGGTTGGTGCGCGCATGTAATCGAGCAGCGGATGGACGGGAAGATCATTCGGCCTAGCGCGAACTATGTGGGGCCGGAAGATCTGGAGTGGGTCGGGGTGGAAGGGCGCTAGCCAAAAGCGGTTCCAGATGCAGGAGCGAGTTCCAGTCAACAGCAGGAACTGCCTGGGTTCTTGGCGAAGTCGCCATGGACCGGCGCTCTGACCAACCCCGGATGGGCGCCCTTCAGCCCATCCTTCCCGCCGCAACCACATTGGGCAACGCGCGCAAGCGGCTCAACAAATCCGACAGCTGTGCGAAATCGCTGACCGCCAGATCGATCTCCAGCACCGCCGACCCATCCTTGCTGGCGTTGCTGGTCAGGTGCAGGACGTTGATCTGGGCGGTGGCCATGACGGTACCGACGTCACGCAGCAGGCCGGGGCGGTCGTAGGCTTCGATTCGTACCCGCACTTCGAAGCGCTGGCTGCTGGCGCGGCCCCATTGCACTTCGGCGACGCGTTCGGGATGGCGGGTGGCGAGATTGCGCAGGCTGCCGCAGTCGGCGCGGTGGACGCGGATTCCGCGGCCGCGGGTGATGAAGCCCAGCACCGGGTCGCCCGGCAGTGGATGGCAGCATTGGGCCA
>DAIMJK010000307.1:0-4352 GCA_036722245.1 Lysobacterales bacterium | reverse complement strand
GTCTCCACCAGAGCGAGAGGCAAGAACAAGAGCTTCGCCAGCAGGCTGGCTCCTGCAAGTGCCAGAGCAAGAGCCAGAGCGAGAGCCCCGCGCTTCTGGGTCGCTGGGGCCTTGGGGCACCTTGGGCCCTGGGCCTGCTCTGACCCTCAGCCCTCAGCCCTCAGCCCTGCAGTTCTCGACTATCAATCCCTGCGCCAGCAGTTCCGCGCACAGGGCCTGCATGTCCTCGCGCAGCCGCTCTGGATCGATTCGATAGTCGTTCTGCAACTGACAGATCACTTTCGGCAGGGACTGGCCAGCGCAGATCAGCTCGAACATACGTCGCCCGCTGGCGTTCAGCTCGAAATAGTGGCCGCGACCGGTGTCCAGCAGTACCAGACCATCGTCGAGGGGCCGCCAGACCACACCATCTGCGGCCTGATAGAGATCGCTCATCGTAGTCCTCCGCTGGCTTCCACCGAATCCGCCATTGGTTCGGCACTTGCATCCATCGGCCCAAACGCGGATACGCGTCGGCGCGCATCAGACTCAACTCCGGGCTCAGGCCGCACGAGCGTGCTGGGCCAGCAATCCAAGCGCGGCACTGGCAGCCACGTCGGGCGCGTTGGCATCGTCGGCGACCGTCAGCTGCCAACCCTGCACCGGACCATTGCGAGCGGCCAGCGCGGTCGCCCAGTCCAGGTGCTGGTCGGCCAGGCGCGTGTCGAACAGGCGCCGCGCGACAGTGCCACGCAGCAGCAGCCCGAGCAGCTCGGAAGCATCCAGCGGTCGCAGCCCGGCCTGCGCGCCGCGCACCAGTTCGACGATGTCGGTACACGGCAACGCCAAAGGCAACCCGGCCACGGTGGATCCGAGCTTGAGTTGCGGCACCCGCGGCAGCAACTGCGCCTGGCGGCCGCCGCCGCGATCGCTGACCAGCGCCAGCGGGCTCAGGTCATCGCACAAGCGCTGCCAGCCTAGTGTGTCGGCCACCCTGGCCAGTGTCGACTTGCCGGTGCCGGAGGGCGCGCTGAGCAGCCAGGCCGGGCCCTCGCCCTGACGGACCGCGCTGGCATGCAGGCAGTAGCGACCGGCCAGCGCCAGCGCCAGCAGCAGCGGCGGACCGAGCAGCACCGTCGGCGGCGGCCAGTCGGTATCGAGCAGCCGCACGCTGCGCCCGCCCCGGTCCAGCTCAAAGCGCCAGCGCCGATCCAGCTCGATATCCAGCTCGATCGCCCGCTCGCCATAGCGCACCTCGAAGCCGCAATCCTGCTCGGCCAGCAGCGCCTGACCGCGCACCACCTCGAGCGGCTCGACCACGGTGGCATCCAGCGCATCACTGCGCGGCCACCAACGCAAACCAAACTCCCGCCGCAGCCACGGCCGCAGCGAACGCGGCGGCGTCGGACCGATGATGGCGATGACGGGTGGCGCGGAAGCGGACATGGATGCGGGTTGCGACGGTGACGGGAAGACGTTCAATGGTACGGGCGGGCGACGAAGAATGGTGAGCCGGGCTCTACTTTGGACTGCGGTGCTCCGCGCCGCTTTGGATGCTTCTCGGCTTTCGTTAGGCAACGGTCAACCAGCCGACGATAGCTACCGTGATTCCCCGGTGCGATCAAACTCCTTATCAATTTCTCGCTCCGTCTTGAATCCCAGTATCAGGCCGACTTCCAGCAGTGCTATCGCAGCCGGACCACTGAGTACGAGACGCGAGTTCTCGAGCAAGCAGACGAGTAACTCGTAAGCTAATCCGAACTCATTGACGTCCTCCACCCACTCCCTGATCTGCGCAAGCTGTTTCGGAAACGACATGATTCCAGGTTTCAGATCAGCCTTCTCTTTCGGCTGGGATTCCAGCTCTTGAACGATAGTCAGCAGCCTGACCGCCACTCGGTTACGGCTCTTCATTTGAACTGGTCCTTGGCCACTTCGCTTTCCCTCGACGTCCTCGCCGAACCGCCCACCAAAAGCATCCAAAGCGACGCGGAGCATCGCACTCCAAAGTTTCAGCAACAGGCTGCATCGTTCGGCGCAGTATTCGGCACCGGCCCGCAATCAAACAAGCCGTAATGGGTACTGTGGTCGCCGCGGACCTCGAACCAGGGGGCGAAGCGGGTCTGGCTCAGCATTGCAGCGGTGTTGCCGCAGACGTTCATCGGCCGGCCGCGTTCGAAACGGTGGTGGTCGTCCAGATCAAAGGCGTGCGGTGCTTCGGTCAGTCCACCCAGGTAGGTGGCGGTCTGGCCGTAGTCCTCGCAGCGATCCTCCAACGCCAGCTTGAAGGCGCGCACCGTGATCGAACTGAAATTCACCATGCCGATCCGCGCCTGCACCGCCTCGTCCAGCAGCGGCACCGGGCTGCGCGCACAGACACGGATGTCGGCGCAGCCGAGCGCCTGCATCAGTCGGCGGAAGTCTTCCCAGTACAACGCCCCGGCCAGGCACTCGCCGAGCAGCACCGGGTCGGTGCGGAGCGCGGGCGGAATGCGGCGGTCGGCAAACACGTCGGAAAAGTACAGTTCCCCGCCGGGCTTGAGCACGCGCAGCGCCTCGGCGAAGGCGCGCGACTTGTCGGCGCACAGATTCAGCACGCAGTTGGACACCACCAGATCGACCGATTCATCGCCAATGCCGGCCGCACTCAGATCCTCGATCAGGCCCTCGCGGAAACTGACGTTGCTTTGCCGGTGACCAAAGCGCTCGGCGTGCCAGCTGCGGTGCCGCGTGGCCACGGCCAGCTGCTCGGGCGTCATGTCGATGCCGATGACCTGCCCTTGCGGGCCGACCAGGCGCGACAGCAGGTAGGCATCACGGCCGCTGCCGCAGCCCAGATCAAGCACGCTCAGGCCCCCGATCGCCTGCGGTATCGGCGAGCCACACCCGTAGAAGCGCTCCAGCACCTCCGGGTGCAACTCGGCCAGCAGCCGCCGCAGCGGCGGGCTCATGCTGGCCGGATCGCAACAGGCGCCAGTCTTCAGATCGGCGCTGCTGGCCAGGACCTGACCGTAGTAGTTCTGAACCGATTGCCGCAAGGTAGAGTCGGTGGTCATGCGATAGGCCTTTCGGGGTGATTCATAGTCGACCGGTCCGAGCGCTGGTTGCTTTCCATTGATGCGCGCGAAGTTCACCGACATCCTACGCGCTGAACGGCCCGGCCCAGTAGCCAGTTCCAGAAACCAGTGAAGTGCCAGAAACATCCAGGCGCGCTCTATTCGGCCTCCGTCAAACGCCGGGGTAAGGCGTGCATAGACGGCCACAAGCTGCCAGGCCGGCGTGCACTACTCCGTCATGCCATCTTCCGCCGCCCAACGCCTGAATTAAGCCGCGCCGCGAAGCGGCGTGGGCTTGAATGAATTGTAGGCCGCACTACGATTCCCCAGGTGCTGCGCGAAACGTAGTAGGTAGCCATCCGGGTCTTGAACGAGAAACTCGCGCTGCCCTTTTTGTACATTGGGCGCGACCGAGTACCACGTGTCCTTAACTGCTCTAAAGAGAGTCACGCCAATAGCCTCCAAGGCAGAACGGACCGCATCTGCGTCTATGACCTCGATCTGAAAGTTGATGCCTCGCCCAAGCGGGTGATCAAGAGGCGTGACATTCCATCCGCGCTCGTGCTGTTGTTCCAGCATCAGCTGAGCTTGCCCGAGTTCGAGGTAGGCGAATGGGGGGTCGTGTCGCTGAAATAGAACAGAAAACCCGGCAGCTTTGTAGAAGCGAAGGGAGACTTCAATCTGGTCGACCGTGAGTTCGGGTACGAGCGCGTTCCAGTGAGGGTCTTCAAGCATGTGAGAGTCCGTGGCAATTTGTGCGGGTGCGGTGAGAGCCTGACTGACGTTTAATGCGCCAGCCACTGCGCAGCAGCGCCTGCAACAGAACACGAGAACGGACAGATAGCCAAGCGCTCACGCAGCGTCAGGCAGCCGGATGTGCACAGGCTGTGCGCCAGACTCAGAGAACTCAATGCGCTCGGCGAGCACACGAAGAGCAAGGACCTCAGCCTTGGCCATTGCCTCGGCCTGCGACGCGCCATAGACCAACACGCCGGGTAGCTCCGGCACCTCAGCGATCCAGCGCCCGTCCGCCTCTCGCTCCACTACCACGCTTACTTCCATCCTGCGACTCCTCGTCCAGAGCGTCAGAGTACCGCAAACTTGCTCCTGCAGCCCAATGCCGTGCACAGCGGCAGAGAGCCGAAATGGCTTGGTTTGAGCACAGCATGTCCCCGACGGCCGCATTGACCAGCACAGCCGCACGCTGACCCTCAGTCAGCAAAAGCATTCCCCAAAGATAAGGCCCGGGTAGCCTCAAGGCAACTCACCGGGCTTCATGAACATTGGATTGAAGCGACCCGTGGGGTCGCATCAATC
>DAIMJK010000306.1:0-4363 GCA_036722245.1 Lysobacterales bacterium | reverse complement strand
GTTGCCGTCGGCGTGGGTGGTGAAGAAGGGCTCGAACAGGCGCTGCTGGACCTTCGGCGGGATGCCGGGGCCGCGGTCGATGACTTCGATGATGGCGCGGTCGCCGCAGTCATTCTTGCCAAGCCGCAGCTTGATCTCGGCCGGTCGATCCATATCGCGGCCATAGCGCAGCGCGTTACGCAGCAGATTCCACAGCACCTGGTTGAGATGGCTGGGGTCGACCAGCGCCTGCGCCTGTGGTTGATCGAGGATGACCTTGATCTGATCGGCGCCAGGCGGGTGGGTGTGCTTGAACTCGAGCACGAACTCCTCCAGCCACGGGCCCAGGCGCAGGTTCTCCGGCTGGGCCCGCTCGCGGCGCGAGAGCTGCAGCACGTTCTCGACGATGCCGTTCATTCGGACGCAGTGATTGTTGATGATCTCGACCAGGCGCAAGTCGGTAGGCGGCAGGTCGGGCGATTCCTCCAGCAGCTGGGCGGCGTGATGGATCGCGGCGAGCGGATTGCGCACTTCGTGGGCGATGCTCGCCGCCAGCCGGCCAAGCGATGCCAGGGTGAGTTCCTCGGCCCGCCGCGAGACCATCGACTCGTCTTCCAGGAACACCAGAATCGGCGACTCCTCCTCCGGTCCCATCCGCGCAAATCGCGGTACCACCGCCGGCACGCCGTGGGCCAGGTGCACCGGCTGGTTGTCGTGCAGTCCGGTGGCCAGCCAGTAGCGCAGGCGCCGATGCAGGTCGGGACTGATTTCGCTGACGTGGTCGACCTGGGGATCGGGCATGCCGAGCAGGTACCAGGCCGACTCGTTGCGGCGGGCGATGCGCTCGTCCTGGTCGACCACCATGATGCCGGTGCGCATGCGCTGGATGATCATCTCGTTGAGCTGTGAGAGATTGGCACGGTCACTGTCCGAGGCCGCTGCCAGCTCCTGACTTTCTCGCGCCTCGCGCGCGAGCCAGTAGAACAGCGCGACAGTAATGAAGAAGCCAGCCGAGAAAAACGCCGCCTGGACCGGGTTGCGCGACTCGTCCTTGAACATCGTCATCGCAAGGCTCGCCTCGCCAAGCACCGCCACCGTCGCCAGCGCCGCGGTCAGCAGGGCCAGGCGCCCGGGCAGCAACAGTGAAGCCATGGCCACCGTAACCAGCAGCAGCGCGCCGGTGCCGCCACCCAGGCCGCCAAAGGCCAGCAGCGCCAACGTACCGAAGCACAGATCGACCCCGACCGCGATCAGGATCTGCAGCGTCAAGCGCCGCGGCACCTGCCAGGCATAGATCCAGCCGCTCACCGCCAGCGCCAGATAGATCCCGATCAACGGCAGCGTGGCGACGTTGGCCTTGGGCAGCAGCTCGGACTGGATCGGCGTGATCAGCAAGCCGATGAAGGTGCAGCCGACGAAGATGCGATACAGATGAAACAGCTTCAGCTCGCGCCAGCGATGTTGGTCCTCGGAGCTGACTGCGGTCGACATCCTGACGGTACCGGGGCGGTGGCGGGGCTGGGGGCAATATAGCTCATGGCCAGGCGGAGGGCTGAGGGGTCGATAGAGCAGGGCTGAGGGCTGAGGGGTCAGACGAGCAGGCCCCAGGGCTTGCAAGTGTGGGGGGCGCTCTGGATCTTGCTCGTGCTCGTGCTATTTGTAGGAGGGAGCTTGCTCGCGATGCTCTTGCTTGCTCTTGCTCTTGCTCTGGCTTTTGCTCTTCGCTCTCGATGGGGACGCGGCCGCCGGCGCGAACGCGACCGGGGCGATCAGCGTGGCACTACGCGCGCCGGAACCGCGCTACTTCCAATTGACGGGCCCCTCGCTCGCGAACGAGACCAGAAGCCGCTTCCGCGGTCGCCTGCAAGCAGCCTCCAGTTCCTTTGTGACCTCGTTGCGGTCTGGGGCTTGCGCTTCACTGGCTACTGGAACTGGCCACTGGAACTGCTCTTCTGACCCTCAGCCCTCAGCCCTCAGCCCTGTGCCGGGTGAAAGTCGGGCAGCAGCTGACGCTGCGGCAGAATTACCAGCCCGGCAAATTCATCAAACAAGCATTGCTTCCGAGCGCCATGACAGGCACTCTCCGGGCCCTTGGCGGTGGGCTTGGCTTTGGCCACAATACGCCGCGTTTTGCACCGGGCGGTCCGGCGCTTTCATCACTCATTCGTATCGGAAAGGAGCACCAATGAATTTCCACGAGTATCAGGCCAAGGAACTGTTCAGTCAGTTCGGGCTGCCGGTTCCGACCGGGATCATTGCGAGCACCGCCGATGCGGCGGCCGATGCGGCGCGTCAACTCGGTGGCGATCAGTGGGTGGTCAAGGCGCAGATCCATGCCGGTGGCCGCGGCAAGGCCGGTGGCGTCAAGCTGGCGCGTACGCTGGCGCAGGTCCGCGACGCGGCGAGCAAGATGCTCGGCACGAAGATGGAGACCTACCAGACCGCCGGGACCGCGCTGCCGGTCAATATCGTGCTGGTCACCGAGGCGACCGAGATCAAGAAGGAGCTCTATCTCAGCATGCTGGTCGATCGCAGCGTCAAGGCCGTCACCTTCATCGCTTCGCCCGAAGGCGGTGTGGACATCGAACAGGTCGCGCGCGAGAACCCGGAAGCCATCTTTACCCTTGAGGTGGACTTCGTGCAGGGTCTGCAGCCCTTCGAGTGCCGCAAGCTCGGTTTTGCGATGGGCATGGGTGCCAAGCAGGTCAATCAGCTGACAAAAATCATGCTGGGGCTGTACAAGATGTACAACGAACTGGACATGAGCCTGGTCGAGCTGAACCCGCTGGTGATCAACGGCGCCGGAGATCTGGTCTGCCTCGACGGCAAGATCAATGCCGACGAGAACGCGCTGTTCCGGCACCCGAAGCTGGCCGAGATGCGCGATACCAGCCAGGAAGATCCACTCGAGGCCGCCGCGGCCAAGCACGGCCTGAACTACGTCAGCATGGACGGCAACATCGCCTGCATGGTCAACGGTGCCGGCCTGGCGATGGCGACGATGGACGTGATCCAGCTCTATGGCGGCACCCCGGCAAACTTCCTTGACGTCGGCGGCGGCACCAACACCGAGAAGGTCACCGAGGCCTTCAAGCTGATCCTGTCCAATCCCAACGTCAAGACGATCCTGGTCAACATCTTCGGCGGCATCGTGCGCTGCAACGAAATCGCCCAGGGCGTCATCAACGCGGTGCGCGAAGTGGGCATCTCGGTACCGGTGGTGGTGCGGCTGGAAGGCACCAACGTCGACCAGGGCCGCGCCCTGCTGCAGAACAGCGGCCTGGACATCATCACTGGCGACAACCTCAGCGATGCGGCCCAGAAAGCCGTCGCCGCGGCGGCCGCGCAGGCCTGATCGCCCGCGCCCCTTACTGACTAGCGTACGAATCTATCAAGGACGGACCCATGGCTGTTTTGGTCGACAAGAAGACTCGCGTCATCTGCCAGGGCTTCACCGGAGCCCAAGGCACCTTTCACGCCGAGCAGGCGCTCGAATACGGCACCAAGCTGGTCGGTGGTGTGACCCCAGGCAAGGGCGGTCGCGACCACATCGGCCTGCCGGTGTTCGACACGGTGCAGGACGCGGTCGATGAGACCGGTGCCGACGCGACGATGATCTTCGTGCCGCCGGCCTTTGCTGCCGACGCGATCCTGGAGGCGGCTGACGCCGGTATCCGGGTCATCGTGGCGATCACCGAGGGCATTCCGGTGCTCGACATGCTGCGCGTCAAGAACGTGCTCAAGCGCTATCCGGACACGTATCTGATCGGCCCGAACTGCCCCGGCATCATCACCCCGGGCGAGTGCAAGATCGGCATCATGCCCGGCTTCATTCATCAGCCCGGCAAGATCGGCATCGTCTCGCGCTCGGGCACGCTGACCTATGAAGCGGTGTTCCAGACCACCCAGGCGGGCCTCGGCCAGAGCACCTGCATCGGCATCGGCGGCGATCCGATCAACGGTCTGAACTTCGTCGACTGCATGCAGCTGTTCCAGGACGATCCGGAGACCGAAGGCATCATCATGGTCGGCGAGATCGGCGGCACGGCCGAAGAAGAAGCGGCCGAATTCATCGCCGAGTTCGTGACCAAGCCGGTGGTGGCCTACATCGCCGGTGTCACTGCCCCACCCGGCAAACGCATGGGCCACGCCGGCGCGATCGTCGCTGGCGGCAAGGGCACTGCCGATGCCAAGTTCGAAGCCCTCGAAAAAGCCGGCGTCCGCACCGTCCGTTCCCCCGCCGAACTCGGCGCCGCGATGGCCGAACAGCTGGCCGGCGGCGGCAAGGGCAAGGGCAAGGCCAAGCCGGCCGGGAAGAAGGCGGCGGCGAAGAAGAAGTGATGGTGTCGCGCCAGGTTGAGAGCTTGCGGTATAGGGCTCAGGG
>DAIMJK010000305.1:0-4366 GCA_036722245.1 Lysobacterales bacterium | reverse complement strand
CTGCGCGAAACTGCCACACTCGCCTCAAGTTGGCTCTGATCTGGGCCCTGAGCCCTGGGCCCTGGGCCCTGGGCCCTGGGCCCTCGGATCTACCAGATCTCCAGTTTCAGCTCTTCAACCCGCTGAAATTCGCGCTGGTTACGCGTCACCAGGATTGCCCCGTGGGTCACTGCAATGGCTGAAATCAGCGTGTCATTGGGCCCGATCGGGGTGCCCCTGGCGGCAAGGTCGGCGCGGATGACGGCGTAGTGTTCGGCGCAGTCATCGTCGAAGGCCAGCGACCTGAGCGGTTCAGCAAACAGGCGAACCCGCTTGAGGTTTTCATCAACCCGCCCACTCCTTCGTGCCCCCCAGAGCAGTTCGGCCCGGACCACGCTGCACAGCGCCAGCTCGGACGGCGAGTGCGAGCAGAACCGTTGCAGCAGTGCCGGCTCTCGCGCATTGAGCAGATGGATGCAGATATCGGTGTCGAGCAGCTTCATTCGAGGGGAGGCCGGGCATCGAAATCACCCTGTGGGCCACGTTCGATCGGTGAGATCTCATCGCGACCGAACAATTGCCGGAAATAGTCCTCGGGCCACTCTGACACCAGGTCCTTGCGCGCCAGTTCCGCCAGATAGCGAGACACGCTCATGCCGGCACGTGTGGCCCGACGGCGGAAGGATTCGGCATCTTCATCAGGAAGGTAGCAATGCAGCTGTGCCATCGAGCTCAATCCAAATATATGTGCATATATTTTAGTTGGAGCACCCCAAGCGGTCAACGTCCACTGAAAGAAATCTCGGATCCCAACAGGTGATCGCGCCCGGCTGGGTTACTCCAGCAGCTGCGCGATGGTGGTCTGGGCGAGCTGCCGCTACTCTGACCCGATCGCAAACGTCGGTCGTCCGGGCGCTCAGGCGCGGACGGGGCGGAGGTGTCGATCTGTCCGCCCCTGCCCGCGTGGACACGATCGACGCGTGAATCGGCTAATCAGGTCGGCCATAACCAATGCCAGCGGCGTGCGCCCATGCTCGATCCGATCATCGTCAGTCTGATAGCCGCCACGCTGGGCCAGATCCTGCTCGCCTGCCTGCTGTTGCCGCAGCAACGTGAGCATGGGCAGGCCGATCGAGTCCTTGCCGCCTTGCTGGTCGCCATCGGGCTGACCGCCTCACCGCCGCTTGTGGCTGCCGTCTGGCCCGCTGGCCTGAGTGCATCGATCGCGCTGACCCTACCGACCGCACTGTGCTGTGGTCCGCTGCTGTGGTTCTACAGCGGCGCACTGACCGCCGAGCAGCCCTGGCACTGGCAGCGGCACCACCTGTGGCATCTGCTGCTACCGGTGTTGGGACTGATCACCGCGATGGTGGCCATCGCGCTGCCGCGCGATCTGCGCGATAGCTTGCTGCTGCGGGGCGAGCTGGTTGGCGGTGGGGCGCTGGCGGTGCTGGTCAGTTTCGCTTTTGTGCTGGTGCTCGCCTGGGTCGTGCAGACCGCGATCTATTTGCGGATGATCCTCCGTCGCCTGGCCCGCTATCGGCGCCGTCTGAAGGATCTGTTCGCCAGCAACGATGCGCGCGAGTTGTGGTGGCTGAGCGGCTTTGCCGGCATCGTCGGGACGGTCTGGTTGCTCGTCGTGGTCAGTTTGCTGCTGGACAACTTCGGCGGTTATCGCTTGCTCGACGGGCGGCAGGCGGCCGGGCTGGGCTTCGTGCTGGTCGCGTTCCTGGCCAGTTGGGGCCTGCGCCAACGGCCCGGTTTTGCTGACCGCTATCTTCCCCCGCAAGCCGATCCGCCGGAGCCGCTCGAGTTGGCGGCCAAGTACCAGCGCTCGGCGCTGGATCCAACCCGGGCCGAGCGCATCGCCGCAAAGTTGAAACGGGCAATGAGCGAAGATCGGCTGTACCTGGAGCCGGAGTTGACCCTGTTCGGGCTGGCCGAACGGCTCGGGGTACCGGCCAACTACCTGTCGCAGACCCTCAACGAACATGTCGGCGAGTGCTTCTTCGACCACATCAACCGCTGGCGGGTGGAGGCCGCGATGCCGCAGATCGCAGCCGGCGAGCGCAGTGTGCTCGACATTGCGCTGGCAGTCGGCTTCAACTCGCGCTCGACCTTCTACAAGGCCTTCCGCAAGGCTACCGGCCAGACGCCGACCGCGTATCGAGCGGAGCGGGCGCTCTAGTTCGGGCAGGTGCGCTGCAAGCTGATCCCGCAAGGGGGTGGACGTCTTGAGTCGGGAGTTGGGAGTAGGGAGTCGGGAGTAGAAGCAAGGGCGACTCCGAAGTCGCTGGAACTTCCTGCCGACCCGACCGCGATTGGCTCCTGATTCTGCTTTCACTTTTGCTACTGGCTTTGCCACTACTGCAATGGCACATGCGAACCTGTAGCCGATGCGCACTCCCGACTCCCAACTCCTGAATCTGATCGTCTCAGTCGCTCCATATCAATCAGCACCGTGCCAACTCCACCGGCGTTCCGGCATTCAAGCCGTCGCCGCAGGCTTCGCGCACTTGCCAGCCGTACGTAGCCCAACCAGCCCACACTCAACAGCAGCACGCCAAGCACCGGCGCGCTCAACAGCGCGGGGCTTCGCAACGCTTCGGGCAGCACGTGATTGTTGCCGAAGAAGAAGATGGTCGTGGCGATGAACAACGCAAAGCCCATCCGCCACAGATGTCGAGCCACGCGCTGGCGATGCGACAGTCGGCCGTAGCTGGCTCGCAGATCGGCGATCGCGAGCAACGCCGAGAGCGCCGCCACGGTATAGAAAGCACCAGCCGGCAAGCCGTTGATCGCACCGCCTGGCGCGCTGCGCGTCGCCCAGCCGCTCAATCCCGCGGCCATTGCATTGAGCGTGATCAGGATCAGGCCGGTGCGCGCGACGGGACCGGCCCAGCGCGATCGGGCCGCTGCGCTGGCCCACCCGGTCATGACCGCATGCAGTGCCAGCACGCTCAGAAACACCGTGAACAGGATCGATCGGGTCAGGCTCAGATACAAGCCGCTGACACACAGCAGCAGCATGCACAGCACGAACAAGTGGCCGCAGCGGCGGTGCATTGCCGCGCCCTTGGGCAGCAGCAGGGCGGCCATGCCGGTGCTGACCGCGACCGATCCGGTGAGCAGATGCGCCAGCGCAATCGACGGCAGCTCGTTCATTTCGCCCCCGAGGGGGCTTGCCCGGGAGTCAGCCCGCCACGCCAGCGCAGTCGGATCAGCCAGTAGGCAACCAGCAGCGCAATCATCAACTCCGGCAGCGCCAGGAGGCCGGATTCGCGCAAGGCTGCAGGGAAGGCCTGCGCACCGGGCCCGTTGAAGGCCGAGCCGGCCGCAATGAACAGGCCCAGACCCATCCGCCACAGATGCCGCGCAATCCGCTGGCGCGGTGACTGTACGGCGCGCAACAGCAGGTTCAGGTCGCCCGCCACCGCGACGGCGGCCATGATCGACAGCAGGAAGTAGTCCTCGGCAGCAAAGCCGTAGGCCCGCCCGCCCGGCTCGCCCAGCGCAGCCCAGCCGGTCAGCACCAGGCCGACAGTGATCGCCACCGATAGCGCCAGACCAAAGGTCTCGAACCACCGCCCCGGCCAGGCCGGCCGCCGCAGCGCCGCCCAGCCGCTGGTGACCAGATAGCAGGCCAGGATTCCGGCGTAGAAAGTGATCAAGAACTCGTCGTAACTGATCAGCCCCAGCAGCGCCCCCAGACTGGCGCTGGCCAGCATGCCGGAGCAGAAGATGCGCCCAGATCGGCGATGAATGACACTACCCTTGGCCGCACCCAGCGCAATGGCACCGGCCAGCACCGCCACGGTCCCGGTCAGGATATGCAGCACAAGGATCAATGACATGCGGATTCCCGGATCAGCCGGCGCAGCGGCGAGGCAGCCATCATTGCGCCGTCTTCGGTATCGCTTCGCCCACGCCTGAAGGCGCGGACAGTCAGTACCTCACCGTCGGACCGCCGTCTCAGACGGTAGATCAGCGTGAATCGCTCGAAATGGTGACCGAATATGCGACCTCAGCCCTCGCCTCCAGCGAGCAGCTCGCCTCTCGCCGCCGCGACATGGCCAGATGGGGATGGCGGTCGTAGCCGAGTTCCAGAAAGACGTTCTCTGCCGCCGTCAGTTCGGCGACAGCTTCTTCCAGGCGACCAAGGGCAGCGAGGCTCCTGGCCTTCAGCACCAGGCACGCCGCCCGTTCCACCGGGCGCCCGGGGTAGCTGACCGCGAGCGCAAGATCAAGATTCCGCAATGCCGACTCATGCTCTCCATCCACACAAGAAGCTGAAGCACAAGAAGCTGGGACACACGAACTTTCCCACCGACGAGAAGCAGGGACAGGGCACAAGAAGCTGGGACACACGAACTTTCCCACCCACATC
>DAIMJK010000304.1:0-4379 GCA_036722245.1 Lysobacterales bacterium | reverse complement strand
CGAACGCGACTGTCGCGTAGATCGCCGCACCGCGCGCGCCGGGACCGCGCTACTTCCTGATTGCGGCTCTTCACTGGCCACTGGAACTGGCCACTGGAACTGCTCTCTGCCGGGCTCCTCTGCTAACCTGCGCGCCCCTGCCCGCCGGTCTTGCGTTGGCCCATGCTGCGCCGCTTGTCAATTCGTGATCTGGCCATTCTCGATCGGCTCGAACTGGAGTTCGACGATGGCTTTTCCGTCATCACCGGCGAGACCGGCGCAGGTAAATCGATCATTGTCGATGCGCTTGACCTGATCTCCGGCGGTCGCGCTGAAGCGAGCATCGTGCGACCCGGCTGTGAGCGGACCGAGGTCAGCGCGGAGTTCGATCTGGCCGCCCTGCCCGCCCTGCGTGGCTGGTTGCAGGCCGAAGAGCTGGACGAGGACGGCGCCTGCCTGATCCGCCGCAGCGTTCGCGGCGAGGGCGGCTCGCGCGCCTGGATCAACGGCCGCGCGGCCTCGGTACAGCAACTCAAGCAGCTGACCGAGGGCTTGATCGAGATACACGGCCAGCACGAACACCAGGCGCTGCTGTCACGCGCGCACCAGCTCGCATTGCTGGATGGCCATGGTCAGCTCGCCGCGCTGCGCGAGCCGGTGCGCGAGGCGGCCGCCCAACTCGCCCGGCTGCGCACCGAGCAACGCCAGGCCAGCGCCGACCCGGCCGAACTGGAGGCACAGCACGCCGAGTTGCAGACACAGATCCAGACCCTGGAACAACTGCAGCCCAGTGTCGAGCGCATCGACCAGCTCGATCAGGATCAACGCCGGCTGAGCCACCACGAGACGCTGCTGGCCGGTCTGGGCGAGCTGACTCAGACCCTCGACGGTGAGGAAATCGGTGCCGTGCGCTCACAGCTGCTGCGCTGCGAGCAGGAGATGACGCGGCTGGCGGCGATCGACCCGGATCTGACACCCTGGATCCGCACGCTGGAAGAAGCGCGCATCGGCATCGAGGAAGTTTCCCGCGAAGTTCGCGGTCGACTCGAGGACAGCGAACTGGACCCGCGCCAGCTGGCCGAAGTCGAGGCGGCGCTGTCGGCCCTGCACGCCCAGGCGCGGCGTCACCGCGTACTGGTCGCCGACCTGCCCGGGTTGCTGCAGTCGTTGCAGCAGCGCGAAGCCGAATTGCGCGCTCGACTGGATCGCGTGCAGCGTTTTGCCGCGTTGGAAACCGAGCTGCTGGCCAGCTACCGTCAGCATGCCAGCGTACTCAGTCAGGCGCGGAACAAGGCAGCCACTGCGCTGGCCGTGCAAGTCAACCAGTTGATCGCCGAGCTGGGCATGGGCGGCGGCCGTTTCGAGGTCGAGTTCAGCCCGCGGGCGGACGAGGACGCCAGCGCCGAGGGCGCCGAACAGGTCGAGTTCCTGGTCAGCGCGAATGCAGGCATGCCACCGCGGCCGCTGCGCAAGATCGCCTCGGGCGGTGAGCTGGCGCGCCTGTCGCTGGCGATCAAGGTGGCCACGGCCGATGTCGAGGACGTGCCGGTGCTGGTCTTCGACGAGGTCGATTCCGGTATAGGCGGACCGACCGCCGAGATTGTAGGCCGCAAGCTGCGAACGCTGGGACTACGCCGCCAGGTCCTTTCCGTGACCCATCTGGCCCAGGTCGCCGCCTGTGCCCATCACCATCTGCGCGCATCCAAGGTGGCGCGCGACGGGCGTACTGTCGGACAGCTCGAGCAGCTCAACAGCAAATCGCGGCGCGAGGAAGTGGCCCGTATGCTCGGTGGAATCGAGCTTACTCCGCAGTCGCTGGCGCACGCCGACGAGCTGATTGGTCGGGTCCAGAACAGCGGCTGAAATCGCGTGGTTCTAGTCGACTCGCTGAGCGCGCTTACTTCTTCGGACGGACGTACAGCACCAGGCTGTGATCGTCCAGCACATAGCCGTGCTGGTCAGCGATCTCCTTCTGCAGCTGCTCGATCTGCTCGTTGTGGAACTCGATCACCTTGCCCGTCACCATGCACAGCATGTGGTCGTGATGCCCCCCATTGTCGAGCTCGTAAACCGACTGACCACCTTCGAAGTTGTTCCGCTTCACCAGCCCGGCCGCCTCGAACTGATTCAGCACCCGATAGACCGTGGCCAGACCGATCTCGTCGCCAGCGTCGAGCAGGACGCGATAGACGTCCTCGGCGGTCATGTGCTTCTGCTCGGCAGTCTCGAGTATCTCGAGGATGCGGGTGCGCGGATGGGTAACTTTCAGCCCCGCCTTTCGAAGATCCTGGGATTCCACAAAGACCTCTACAGTCAGCCGCCGTCAGACCGGGGGAGTGTATCATCCGCCGTCTTGCCAAGGCCGGAGAGCCTCGTGACCCGAACTTTCGCCATGACCCGACCGCTCATCGGTATCGCCGCCGCCTTGTCTCTGAGCGCCTGCGCCTTCATCTATCACCAGCCGGTGCAACAAGGCAATGTGCTGGAACAGGATGACATCGATTTGCTGCAGCCGGGCATGACCAAGCGTCAGGTCAGTCTGATCATCGGCACGCCATCGGTGGTCAGCCCGTTCAAGCAGGACCGCTGGGATTACGTCTTCACCTTTCGCAACAAGGATGATGAAGTCGAGAGGAAGAACTTCACGGTCTACTTCGAAAACGGTGCGCTGGCCCGCACCGAGGGCGACTATCAGCCGGGCGGCAGCGGTGAGGAGCCTGGCTCGACCGCAGCAGAGGCGGCGATCAGGGACGTCCAGACCGAGAAGTAGGCCACAGCGGCACGGCTCGCCGCGCCGCTGTGCTTGACCCTCAGAGGCGTGTGCTGGCGACGGACTAGTCGGTATCCGCCTCCTGCTCTGGCATGACCGCGAACTTGCGGCCACCTTCCGGACTGATGTTGGGGGCCCCCAGATCGACGTCGCCGACCAGCCAATAGGCGCGCTGGCCGCGGGTTTCACCGCGTACCAGCATGACCACATCGTCATAGCGGTAGAGCTGATCGCCCGGCTGTATGTGCTCTGGACGCAACCGGGTCGTCAATCGTCGCCCACCGTTGAAGATCCGCTCCAGCCTCAGGCGCTCCATCGTGTTGAGCGGCGGCTCGACCGAGCTGACCACCTGCGCTACTGGCTCGGCGAACTCCGGCTCGGCAGCCGGCGCTGGCTCGGCCGCAACCGACGCTGGGGTCGGCGCCGGGGCGGGCGGCGGGGCGGGCGGCGGCGGGGCGGGCACGGGGGCGGGCACTGGGGCCGGAGCCGGCTCTGGAGTGGGAGCAACTACAGGCCTGGGCGGCGGCGCTGCAACGGGCTCTGGCGCGGGGGCTGGTGGCGGGCCTGGAGCCGGCGCAGGTGTCGGAGCGGGCGCGGCCACTGGAGCCGGTGCAGGCGTCGGCGCTGGCGCGGGTGCCGGCGCCGGTTCGGGAACGGGTTCTGGCTCGGCCGCGACGATTTCCATCGGCACCATCCGCACAGTCACCATTTCGACGGTGGTGTCCAGATAGCTGATCCGTATCGGCAGCCCGGCGGCACCTCGCTGCAGTTGACCGGCGACCAGATCGTGCCAGTACTCCGGCGCGCTCACGGTCAGCCCCTGGCCGGTACGGGCCGCCTCACCGGCGATGGCCTGCAACTGACGATCGGCACTACCCTGCAACAACTGATCACCGGTCACGTCGACCGTTTGCGCGCCAGCCAGCCGCGCCATCATCAGCAGCGCGATCGCCAACGCTACCGGCCAGTAGATTCTGCTCATCTGTCCCCTCCCTCCACACAACTACGAGGCGCGCCGTAGAATCGGCTGCCCAAGAATGCCAGGCACATTCACGCTGCAAGGCCGAACCCAGTATCGCACTAGCCCGGCACCCGGAGATTAACGCCCGACGCATCGACTTTGCACCCCCACAATGGCATGGGTGGCTGCTGACCGCCGCAGCTAGGGCTCGTCGCCGGGAATGCCGCCACGAGTCAGCAGCAACGGATCCAGCAGCAGTTCCAACGCATCCACGTCCAGATCGTTCTGTTCGCGCAGCACGTCGCGGATGCTGCGCCCTTCGGCATAGGCCTGCCTGGCCAGCGCCGCGCCGCGGGCGTAGCCGATGCGTGGGTTCAGCGCGGTCACCAGGATCGGATTGCGCTGCAGGATCGAAGCAATGCGCTCATGGCGCAGTTGCAACCCGGATATTGCGCGATCGGCCAGCAGATGCATCCCCTTGGTCAGCAACTCGATGCTTTCCAGCAGGCTATCGCCGATCAGCGGCAGCATCACATTGAGCTGGAAATTGCCCGACTGACCCGCCACCGTAACGGTCACATCGTTGCCCATGACCCGAGCGCAAATCATCGCGACGGCCTCGGGGATGACCGGATTGACCTTGCCCGGCATGATGCTCGAGCCGGCCTG